>WJLG01000044.1 GCA_014728685.1 Candidatus Falkowiibacteriota bacterium | reverse complement strand
GTACTTCAATAGGAGCAAATATTGAAGAGGCTATAGGCGGTTCTTCTAAAAAAGATTTTTTAAACAAATTGATCATCTCTTATAAAGAGGCTAGAGAAACTATTTATTGGATAAAGCTTCTTAAAGAGACGAATTATTTGGAAGAGAGGTTTGCTGATTCTTTGTTTAAAGATTGCGATGAAATATGTGCGATAATTGGAAAAACTAGAAAAACTATTTTAAAAGATAAATAAATTTTTGCAATTTGCTCTTTGCAATTTGCAATTTGAAAATATGATTAAAATTTCAAAAGACAAAGACTTGATCAATAAATTCCTTACCCGCGGTGTGGAGGCGATCTATCCTTCCAAGAAAGAATTGGAAAAGAAATTATTATCCGGCGAGCGTTTGCGCATCTACCAGGGATTTGATCCGACCGGCAAATATTTACATGTCGGCCATGCTATGGGCATCAGAGCCTTGTCGATCCTGCAACAGCTGGGTCACGAGGTGATCTTTTTGGTCGGAGACTATACGGCCAAGGTCGGCGATCCGGACAAAGATACCGGCAGAGAAATGCTCTCTGACAAGCAGATCGCGGAGAATTTGAAAGGCTGGAAAGAACAAGCCGCTCAGCTTATAGATTTTGAAGGCGAGAATCCGGTTCGTTTTGAAAGGAATTATCAATGGCTTTCAAAATTGAAGCCGAATGACCTGATAGAATTGATGAGCAAAATGACCGTTCAGCAGATGCTGGAAAGGGATATGTTTGACAGAAGGATCAAGGAAGGTGATCCGGTCGGCCTGCATGAGTTCATTTATCCTTTGATGCAGGGCTATGACGGAGTCGCCATGGAAGTGGATATGGAGATCGGCGGAGCTGATCAGACTTTCAATATGCTCAAAGGCCGTGATCTGGTGAAAAGCTATTTGAACAAAGAGAAATTCGTCCGCGCTAACAAGATGATGGATGCTCCGGACGGCCGGACTATGTCCAAGACCAAAGGCAACGGCATCAATCTGGGCGATTCATCCGAAGATATGTATGGCAAAGCCATGTCCTATCCTGACAATTTGATCACTATGGGCCTTGAGCTTTTGACCGAAGTGCCGATGAATGCCATCAAAGAAATAGATAAGAATATCAAAAAAGGCGAGAATCCGATGCAGTATAAAAAAATGATGGCCTTTGAGATAGTAAAGACCATCAGAGGAGAAGAAGAGGCGATAAAAGCGCAAAGATATTTCGAGGATACTGTTCAGAAAAAGGCGATACCGGATGAGATCGAGGTCAAGAAGATGAAAGCCGGCGCTTATTCCCTTATAGATATAATGGTCGAGACCGGATTGGCAGCTTCCAAAGGCGAGGCCAGAAGGCTAATAACGCAGGGCGGGGTCAAAGTTGATGGCAAGAAAGTGAATGATATCGAAGCTTATGTGGAAGTATCGGACAGCGAGACGCTGATACAAAAAGGCAAGCGAGGGTTTATGAAAATTAAGAGCTAAGAGTGAAGAATTAAGATCTAAAAAATAAAATTCATATACAAACAAAAAACTTCCAAATATTTGGAAGTTTTTTTATTCTTAATTTTTCACTCTTAATTTTTAATTGTTTAGGCTCCCAGCCCTCTTTGAATTATGAACCTGACCAGGGTAAAGGAAGAGAAGACTACGACCAGTCCAATAGTTGCCCAAAGCAATATCATGCGTCCTTGCGAGATCTTTTCCGGACTGCCGGCGGCAGTCATCCAGACCAAGCCTCCCCAGATGAACATTATCAAGGCCAGCGAGCCGACGATCCCCAGTACAGCATTGATGATCTGTCCGATGACTTGCTGTGGAGTGACATTTTCACCCAAAGGATTATCCAGGGTTACAGGCTCTGCTGGCGGATTATTTCCAGCAGCAGCAAAAACAAAAGTAGGTGACAAAAACAAGGTCAATAGCATTATGGAAATGATAATCTTTTTCATATTTTTAGGATTATGTATATCTATATTAAAGCATATTTTAAAGAAAAAAAGAAGGGGTACCCATCGTTAGATGAATACCCCCTTTGGATCTATGACCTTGTGACCTTGACCTTAATGGCCTCGGCCTCGGTGTCTACGATCCTGAAATTCTCCGAGCCGAATTCCACATACTCATGGATAACTCGGTCGGAGCCTACTTTTCGGCCGTCTTCGAATTCGAAGACGAACGGCACATCTTTGTCGATAATGTTAAAGTTGTGCCAAGTGGCCAAGCTGTAGGTTTTCTCATATGGGATCAATTTCATGATCGATCCCAATATGGAATTAGTGTGCAATATGATGGGAACTTCCGGCTCCCACTCTTTTTCTTCTAGCTCCTTTCTTTTTTCCATCTGAACTAGTTCTCTGGCACCTGCTTCATCTGTTAGATCTTGCCGTATCCAGAATTTCTGTCCATTGTTCTTACCTGGAAGGAACTGTCCAACCGAGTCAGCCAACTTTACTTCTACAAAGGCAAGACCTTCATAGATGCGCGGTTTGGCTTTTGGGTTCATCACCAGAACCTGGTCACCTTCCTTAAGGGTCGGCTTGAGGTTTGTTTGGTAAAGACTGCCATTGTTATCAACATAGGCGATCTTCACATCCTGGTTAAGGATCCCGAATCGGCTTTTTCCATTGGTGTAATGGTTGTCGCCGATCTTGGACATTTCCGCACTCGCATCAACCGTCCACCCAAGAGTTAAGACCACGATTGGGTTTTCACTCTCGGAAACGAACTTGGTGTAATGCGGATATACTGTCTTTCCCAAGTAGATGATAACCGTTATGGCCACTATCCACTTCATTGTTCTCATTGCAGGCTTGGGGCCTGTTTTTGAGAAAATGGACTGTATGAGTGAGAAAGACACGAGTAGAACGACAACTCCGAGATGGCTTGCTAGAAATTCCGGAAAGCCGAACAGAGCAACTACGATAGAGAGCGTTGCCATGCCAGAAGCAAGAACGGCGAAGAAGGCGAAAAGGTTTGAAGCCTCTTTACCAGCTTTAGCCGCTAGATTCTTACTCTTAGCAAGAGCTGTTTCTCCTTTGTCTTCCATCGATATCAGAATCCGGCTGAAGGCATCTCCTCCAACATATAGAGATAGGAAGAGGACCATCATTAGGAATCCCAGAAAAACGGTTGCACCTTCCACTCTCATGTAAACGCTCAGAAAAGTGAGTGTTACGAGAATGATAGAGGCGATCCCCATAGTTCTGGCCGCTTTCTTGACCGGGCTGGCTGCGAGTTTGTAGGCTCGCTTACCATTACCAGCCAGAAAGTCGAAGCTTCCACCAATGATATCCAAGACGATGTCGAGGTTTCTTTCGATGATCTTCAAGAGTTCAACTGAATTGTTCATTTTTTTCTCCTTGGTTTTAGGCGGTCTGACGGAAGGTTTTCATCCTCTTCCTCCAGTCTCTAACCGCCCTTTTGGTTTTTCTGATGTTTTTGGCTTCGACCGAATTAACCACTGTCAGCGCAAAGCCGGCAGTTTTTTCGATCGCTTCCTTTAGGCGGTTAGTAACTGTGTCAAAAGCGCCATCGGCCAGAAGGCAATTTTTGACTCTTTGCTTGAAGAGAAATTCGATCTCTCTTGTTCTTTCTTCCTCTTCCAGTGTCTGAATTTCTTCAGGCGTTAGTCGAGAACGGTTGACGATAGAGAGAATGAGCAAGGCTCCTCGCACATTGTGATCAATGCCATGCTCATATTCTTGATTTTGAACCCTCTTTCGGCTATTGGAAAGATCAAGATTCATAAACCTTTCAGCGCGATTGCCAAAGAAGTTCGTTACCTTGTCCCTTTCACCGATAGATAGCTCAGCCATGATTTCGTCTAAAAGTCTGATCTCGTGGGGTTCAGCTTTTTTAAGGCCAAACCTTTGAGCCAGTTTTTGGTTTTGCGCAAGAGCCTTGGCATCTTCGGTCAGAATTTCATCCAAGAGCTTATTAGCTCCCCTGGATTCGATCTTTTCTTTTGGTCTTCCTTCTTTGCTTTTTTCTGTTTTTACGGTTTCCTGTATCCCTGTTTCGCTGTTCGTTGTTTTTCTTCCGAGGAAGAAAGAAACAACTTCATCGAATACCCGGTCAACAGAAGCGTGAAAGACTGCTTCTTTAAGTTTCTCTTTCATTTTTCCTCCTAGTTGATAAATCCGACTTTGACCAAAATTATGAAAATGAATGCGCTGGCTAATACCCAGACATACCACTTGTCCCACCAAGGCTTCGGTTTGTTTTCTTGCTCGATCCGACGCATAACAGATTGTTGTTTGGCAGTTTGGATCGTTAGATCATTGTTTCGGTTCTGCGCCGCGAGCAAAGCCTGCCGACTTTCCTCGGTTATTACTTGATTGTCAAGTAATTTTTTTTCTTTTCCGGCCGCACTCAGCTTCGCACTCAGTGCTTCTTGCTCAGATCTGGCCGCTTCTTCGAACCTTTTCATCGCTTGACTTTTGACGTTAGCCACGTTTCTTTCGATCGTGACTGCGCCAAGAAGCTCATTTTGAATAGCTTGTTCAGATCTGGCCGCTTTGAGCTCATCTGACTCCTTAGGTTGAAGGGCAGATGAGCCAGTTGGCTTGTTCCGCCTTTTTCCAAAAATGAAACCACCAACTGCGAAAGCAATCACCAAAACGCATACCACAACTGAACCAATGAGTGTTCCCATTGTTTAACCTCCTGTAGTTATAGTTTTTATTGTCAAAAGTTCATCTGATTAGGTCAGCAAGTGGACAGTTCCCACTTCTTTCCTAATCATATTATTATAGCATATTTTATGATAAAAGTCAATTATATTAATGGTATATTTATATATTAATAATATTAAGAATAGATAATAATAGATTGATTTGGTCTTTTGATATTTTTTATTTAATTTTAGATAAAAAATAACCCTCGGGAACAATATTGTCCCGAGGGTTGCAGAGGCGGAGAAAATTAGTCGGAAATTCCGATCATTTCCTGGATCTCCTCCTTGACCGTAACGTCTTCGGACGATACGTCAAGCATACGATGTGTATTGATGAGCAGCGCTAATCTTGCTGATCCATCACCCGTTGCTTTAGTGAGCTCGGCTCGCTTGGCGGCATTTTCTGCCGCGATCTGCCGAACTCGCTCGATGCGGTCGAGATTTTCTCTCTCGACCAGTGCCAGCTCTTCCAGAGTGGCCACGAGTTTTTGTTTTGGGCCTTTTTCTAGCCCGATTCGCCAACTGGCGTTTCTTCGGAGAGCTTCTTGCTCAAACCACTCTCCTCGGATGTGGTCATACTCTTTATCTGCTTTTGTTATCCCCGCAATATACTGCTCATAAGCCTCAGGGTTCATCGGCTTGTGCTCAGGGGATCTTTGATCCCTGTTTGAGAATTCTTGCCGAGAATTGGCCGGAACCTCAGCGGTTCGCGCAGCCACTCCTTGGGAAAAACTCCCCTTTTGGGCTGCACTTGATGAAAACAGATGAAGAATGACGGATGGAACTGCTAGTCTTGGCAGTGCTTTGAGCTGTTGCCAGACAGTGTTGCCGAGAGTTCCGGCATGATGGGCCTCCATGATCTTCGTGATCATGTATGTCGCTGTACTTGCGCAGAACAGCATGATTCCCAAGAGAGGGCATCCGCTGAAAAACGCCAGCAAACCCATCGCTGCGCAGAACAGCATGATTCCCAAGAGAGGGCATCCGCTGAAAAACACCAACGTTATTAAACTGATCGACGCGCTACTAAGGCCGACAATAGATTTGTTAAGCATACTACACCTCCATAGGTTTGTAGGTTTTTGGTTGAAAAATGTTCATTTTTGGATCTTAGAATAGTATTCTAAAATCTTGTTAATATATCATAAATTTATAATTTTGTCAATAGTAGACATTTTTACTCTTGACAAATACATAAAAATGTATAAAAATAGCATAACGAATAAGTACATTAAAACCTTTATCAAGGATTGGAAAAATGGATCAGATCAAGTTTTTCATGTTTATGGCAAGCCGTCAGCTCGAGAGACGCCAATATTCTCTTGCGAAAGCGAATTGCGAGAGAATTTTGGAATCTCAGCCAAGAAACACCAAAGCTCTCAATAGTTTAGGACTCGCTTGGCTTGGGCTGGCATCCCCAGGGGATGAAAGCGGGCCCGCAAGGGCTATTTCTTTGTTTGAAAAAGCCCTGAAGCATGGGGCTGAAAACACTACTTCCGTTCGTATAAACTTGGCTTTAGCACACAAGAAATCCGGAAGACTCCAAATCGCATTAAATATTTTGGGGAATTTGGCTAAAGACAAAGGATTATACAATGAATCATTGTGCCAAGTGGTTTCCGTAGAAAAAGATCTGGAAAAAATGATTAATTCACTTTGTGCACTTATTCGGCATAATTCTGCTTCCGGAAAGGTGCTGTATAAGTAATCAAAGATGAAAAATCAACTTAGGTCTCACGACCGCAAATTCTTCACTTTTCAAGTGATACCTATGAATTTGCGGTCTTTTTTTATCCTTCCATTTTTAAGGCTAAAGCTTTTAAAAATGGTGAGAGGTTTGTTTTTTATTCCCAGCTTTGTTAAAATAACATTTATTGAATAGTAATAAAAAATTTATGGCAGTATCAGTAAACAAAGACAAATGCATCGGTTGTGCCGCTTGCACTCAAGTTTGCTCGCAGAGCTTTCAAATGGCGCAGGACGGCAAAGCCGAGGTTGTAGCGGAAAGCGAATGCGCACCCAATGCGGCAGCGGCGTGTCCGGCTAAGGCTATAACCGTAGAATAGGATATTATCTATCCTATATTATCGAACAAAAGGCGACTTCGGAGGGTAGCGCCTTTTTTGTTTTTAGCACTCTTGACACTTGAGTGCTAAGGGTGGTAAGCTTTAGTCAAACACCCTTATCTACTAATAGAATGCTAATCTACTAATTCGTATATTAGCAGCAATATTCGCAGATTAGTGTGTGCTGAAAGCAAATAAATGAAGGAAAGAGATAAAGAGATCTTAAAAGTCATCATCAAAGAACACATAGCCACGGGCGCTCCGGTGGGTTCTTCCCATTTGGTGGAAAAATATAAATTGCCGGTGTCTTCGGCTACTGTTCGCAATGTTATGGCCGAGCTTGAAGAAGAGGAATATATCATGCAGCCGCATACGTCAGCCGGCCGTGTTCCGACTGAAAAGGCCTATCAGATGCTGATCGATGATCTGAAAGACAAGAAAAGCTTGAAAAAGGTCAAAGAAGCCGAGGCGATCAATGAGTTGCTGGCCGGCACAGATGAGTTGAGCATCAAGGAATTGGCCAAATTATTGTCCAGACTTACCGACGCTACTGTTTTTTGGGCCTTTCATAAGCACAATCTATATTACACCGGCCTGTCCAATCTTTTCCGCCAGCCTGAGTTCTCATCAACCGGAATGATATATGATGTTTCCGAGGTGGTTGATAGGATGGATGAGATAATAGATGATATTTACGACCAGGTTGGATTTGAACCGGAGATCTTGATCGGCACGGATAACCCGTTCGGCAATTTCTGTTCCAGTATCTTGGTCAAATACAAAACCGGCGAGCACGATGGCTTATTCGGCATCTTGGCACCAATGAGAATGGATTATGAAAACAATCTCTCATTAATAAAATACATTCTAAGTAAGTTGAATAATTAATTATATAAAATTCGGTAGTGATAAGAGATAAGTGATAAGAGATAGGTTTATCATTTATCCTTTATCACTTATCATTGATAAAACTATGTCTGAAGATAAAAAAACAAAAAACAAGAAGAAGGAAGTAAAGAAACCAAACCAGGAGGATCAATTAAAGGAAATGGAGCATAATTACAAAAAAGCCCTGGCCGATTATCAGAATCTGGTCAAAAGGACAGCGCAGGAAAAAGCCGAGTATGTGAAATATGCCAATGAACAGTTGATCATGGAATTCGTTCCGGTCTATGATAATTTAAAAATTTCACTAGAGCATATCGGAGAGGAAGACAAAGAAAATCCTTGGGTTAAAGGGATAGAATATGTGATCAAGATGTTTGCCGATCTGCTCGAAAGCAATGGCGTAAAAGAGATCAAGACCTTGGGTGAAAAATTCGATCCGCACACCATGGAAGCCATGCAAGGCCAAGGAGATAAAGTAACCAAAGAAGTTTCAGCCGGATATATGTTGAATGATAAAGTTATAAAACCCGCGAAAGTTATAGTTAATGATGAAAGTTCTAATTAATGATGAGTGATGAATGATTAATGATGAACTATGAAGGAGGAAAGTGTAATAAAAATAAAAAGTAAAAACTTTGCATTAAGAGTGATCAAATTGTATAAATATTTGGTTTCAGAAGAAAAAGAATATGTAATGTCAAAGCAGATATTAAAAAGCGGAACATCTATTGGAGCCAACATAGCAGAAGCAGAAGCCGGTCAAAGTAAAAAAGATTTTGTTGCTAAGATCTATATCGCATTCAAAGAAGCAAGAGAATCTATTTATTGGCTGGAATTATTACGAGATAGTAAATATATAAAAAGAGAGCACGCTGATTCTGTTATGCAAGATTGTAACGAGCTTTGTAAAATACTTTGTAAAATTCAAAAAACTTGTAATAAGCGAGATGATGTATGATCTTAGTGATCATCACTTATCATTCATCACTCATCATTAAATATTATGTCTAATTTAATACGTTGGAATCCATTCTTTGACCCGTTCGAAGATATGGACAAGATGTTTACTGATATGGTCCCGGCCAGAAGAAACGGATCAGGATTTGCTCCGGCTATTGATATGTACGAAGAGGGAGATAGCGTGGTCATCGAAACTCAATTAGCTGGAATTGACCCGGAAAAGGTAGATATCTCTATCGAGAACGATATTCTTTCCATAAAAGG
>WJLG01000043.1 GCA_014728685.1 Candidatus Falkowiibacteriota bacterium | reverse complement strand
TCCTGCTTTGCGGAGGCGGAGCTAACTTCAAAAATTTAGATAAGGTCATCAGCATCGAAACCGGTATCGAGACGGTACGCGGAGATGCTTTGATAAATATCAAAGAGAAACAAGAAAAGTTCTTAGGTTATTTCCAAAAAACCTATAGCCTGGACACCAAATTAACCACCAAGGAAGTAAAGAAGAAGAAAAAGAAAAAGATCATTAAGGTGAGCCAAGACCTTTCCCCGACATTTGCCACGACTATCGGCCTGGCTCTTAGGAATATTTTCATTAAAAAAGGTTGATCATTATGCTTAGGATAAATCTGGTTCCGGAAACCACTAAAAAAGAAATAAGTTTGCGCCGAACCTATGGCCTGATCAAGGGCACGGGCTATATTTTTGTCTTCCTGGCTGTTGTCATAAGCGCCGTCTTTATCTTTTCACGGACCTTCTTACTGGAAAACACCGACCCTGACACAACCGAAAAAACAATGGTAAGCCTGAATAATAAAGAAGTGAGCAAAAAACCAAGACTTATCAATCAAAAAGTTAAGTCAGTGCTTTCTGTCCAGGAAAAAAATTATTCCCATTTCGATATAATAAAGAACATAAGCGAGAAAGTTCCGCCGGGAATAACTTTTTCCCGCCTGAAGATAAATACTGACGAAGCCAAGCTCGAGATCAAAGGAAAAGCTGATCTGCGCGAAAACCTTTTGAGCTTGAAAGCTAATCTGGAAAACGATCCTTTTTATGCAAACATAGATTTCCCTCTACAGAACATACTTTCCAAAACAGACATAAATTTCGGCATCACTGCCAAATTGGATCTTAAACAACTGGAAGGGGAAGAAAAATAATATGGATAATTCCAATAGCCTGAAAAATAAAATTGCCATAAGCGCCGTATTGACGATCATATTGATCGGCGCTATTTTCTATTTTGCCATTATGCCTCAAGTGGAAAATATCAGGCAAACCAAGAACAAGATCGAACAACAAAGGCTGGAATTGGAAAAAAGATACATTCAGGGACAAAACCTGAAAAAACTGATGGAAGATATTGAAACCGTGGAAGGAGAGCTTACCAACCTGGAAAAAATATATGTCCAAAAAGAAGGCGCTTTGGAATTCATCACCAATCTTGAAAGGATAGCCGAGGAAACGAATGTTTCCCAGAAAATAAGCTTGACTCCGGCTGATGGAAAATCATCCAAAGACTACCAAGAAAAACCCATTATCATCGCTTTGATCGGCGGATTCACCGACTTGATGTCCTATATGGCGAAATTAGAAGCTTTGCCTTATTATATAAATATAGAAACGACCGAAATGACCGGGACATCATTGCGGACCATGCGGGAAGAAGGCAGTAATGAACAAAATATAAATTTAAAAATATACGGCAACATATACTGGAAAAGTGAATAATATGAAAAAATCTTCAAATATAAAAATAGACTCCAAAAATGTTTTGGTGATAGTGAAATTTTTCGCCTTTCTCGGAGGCTTGGCTGTCCTTGGATATGCCGGCTTCTTCCTGTACGAGAATCTATATCAAGTAATGACCGAATCCGAACAAGTGGAAAAACTGCAAAAAAGCATTGCTGATGAAAATATCAATATGAAGAATTTTGAAAAAGTGATGAGTAATTTGGAGAAAAAAAAGCGGGTCAAAGACGCCGGCCGAGTGAATAATCCCTTCGACTAAAATAGTACTTACGCAAGTAAGTACTATTTTTTATAAGAAGATCGTAAAAATATCATTCTTTTTTTCCAAGCTTATATGCTCTTTTAAGCCAACGATTCCTCTTTCCCTGACTAACTCGTTTTATCGATCCGAAATAATCCTTATCGATCGGACTGACCCCGCAGAATTTCAAAGTATCTTTCAAGCTCTTGTAATCCGGATCGCCGACTATCAATTTATAAAATAATGGCGGGGAATCCGAAGTAGCCATGATCCTGGCGCTCTTGCCTCGGAGATATTTATCCCACCAAATGGAATGGCCTCTGAATTTATAAGCAAAGCCGGGCAGAAATGATCTTTCAATAAAACCTTTCAAAAGCGCCGGCAGATTGGCCCACCAAATCGGATAAATAAAGGTCAAATGCTGAGCCCACTTGATCATATCCTGGGCTTTTTTCAGATCCGGCTCAAGTTCCTGCACCTTACTATAACCGGACTCGAGGATCGGATTGAATTTGATGTCGCCCAAAGCCAAAAATTTAACCACGTGTCCGCGCCTTTTGGCTCCTTCCATATATCTTTCGGCCAACGATCCGCAAAAGCTCTTTTTCTGCGGATGGCCGAGGATTACTAATATCTTTTTCTTCATATTTATTCCTGGCGGTATTTTTCTCCGCACTCGCCTTTATAAAATGCCCATTCTTCACATTCTTCTTCATCGTCAAAAACGCAAAAGCCTTTTTCTCCTTCTTTTTCCTTCCTGGTCTCAAGCTCATACCCCTGCTCTTGGCAATAAGTAGATGCCGGATTAGCCAAGCCGGCTTTTTTGACGACATCATCCCTTTTTTCTTCTTCTCCAACCTCCTTGACCGCTCCTTTATCTTGCCTATTCACCACCACCAGACCCGGCTTAAGATCATCTGCTGAAACCGGTTCTTGCTCTTTAACTACTGCTTTTTGTCCGCAGGCCGATAAGATAAAAAGTAGAATAAACAATGGGAAAATAATATATTTCTTTTTCATGTTATTAAATTTATGATTAATAGATATAATTGACAAATACTCTTCTTTATCATATTATCATCAAATGGGTATTTTTTGAACCTTTCGAAAAGGAGCCTTCTATGTTTGAGCTTAAAAAAGCGGAAGTTTCGCTCATCTGCGAAATATCCATGGATAGCGGGTCAGGCCAACTCAACCGACGATTCCAAGAATATATTATTAGAATTTGCAGCCAAAGAGGCTGGCAACTGCTCAAAATCATCAAAATCGAAAGAAACACTTTGCAAATAAGCATCAAAGGGGCGACTCAAGCGGATTTCATAGATCTTTTCAATAATTTTCTCACCTCTGTCAAAGAAAAACCCGACTTAGCGCTGGCTTAAGCTCCTTTGACTACAAATCGCCTACCGGCTTATAAAAAAGCCGGTTTTTATTTTATATTTTTAAGAAGCTCTTTAAGCTCAAGTGGTAAATTGACAACAAACTCTTGTCTTTGTCCGGATAGATCCTTGAAAGACAGTTTATAAGCCACCAAGAATATCCTATCCAAACCGATCTTCTTGTTAAGCTCCTTGGTCTTCTTGGTGCTGTAAAGGCTATCTCCGACCAGCGGATGCCCGTAAGCATGCAGATGGACTCTTATCTGATGTTTGCGCCCGGTTTTGATCTCTACATCCAATAAAGTATAATTTATGAATTGTTTCTTGGTTTTGAAATAGGTCAGAGCTTCGCGAGCTTCATTGTTCTCATCTTTAAAATTCCCGGGCACGGCTGCTTGTTTGTTGCCGGCGCTCGAACGCTTGATCGGGAAATCTATCTTATCCTCGTCTTTGGCCGGACGTCCATAAACCAAAGCCTGATAATGCTTCAGCACCTGGCGTTTCTGAAATTGCTTTTTTAGATCATTATAAGCTGTCTGAGTTTTGGCTACCACCATCAGTCCGCTGGCATCTTTGTCCAAACGATGGACTATGCCGGGTCTTTCCTTGTCCTCGCCCACGCCTTCAATCTCCGGGTATTTATCTAAAAGCCAATCGGCTAAACTATCTTCCTTGATGTGAGGCGCTCCATGAACTACCAGCCCGGCCGGCTTGTCAACGACCAGATAGTCATCTGTTTCCGCCACTATCTTTATTTTTTTAAAAGGACCCTTTTTCTTGGTATTAAGAGATCTCAAATCCTTCTTTTTCTTTTCTTTTTTCTCTTTTATTTCAATCAAGTCCCGCTCTTTCACCTGATAGCTACCCTTGGCTTCCCGGCCATTGACAAAAACCTCTCCTTTATCGATCATTTTTTTGATCTGACTGCGATTGATATCTTTAAGCTGTTTGGATAAGAACTTATCCAGCCTTGTTTCCGCTTGTCCGCTTGATTTTATTTTCATAGATTATCTATTATAGATTTTATCGAATCGATCTGCTTCTGGCGGCTGAAGTCATCCGCCACCATCTTCTCGGCGCGCTTGCCGATATTGGAGCGATAGATATAATCCTGCTCCAGATTTATCAGCATTTGAGCCAAGGCATCGGCATCTGCCCCAGGCAAAATAAAACCAGTCTCCTTTTCTTTGACCAGATCTTCTATGCCCCGGCCGGAAAAACCGATCACCGGCAGTCGGCAAAGCATAGCCTCCAGGATCATTTCCAGGTCAAAAAGCTTGGTTTCTTCATTGATGGCAATATAGACATCAAAGCCGTTGAGCCATTTGCGGACATATTCCTGCCGGCCGACAAACCAAATGATCCGATCAAGCTCCATTCTTTTGGCCAACCAGCTTAAATTTTTCCTTTCTTCACCCTCGCCGATGATGATCACTTGCAGATTCGGGATCATATTCACAC
>WJLG01000042.1 GCA_014728685.1 Candidatus Falkowiibacteriota bacterium | reverse complement strand
ATCCTAATCTGCCTAAAAAAGAAGTTTTACGCCTTTATGATTTTGCTGATGAACATCACCTGGCTTTCAAATACGTAGCTGACCTCTTGGGAACCAAGGTGCTTAAAACCGAAGTGATGGAATTGGCCGGCATTCCGGTGGTTGAGGTCAAAAAGACGCCCCTGGATGGCTGGGGACGTATCGTTAAGCGGATATTTGATATTTTTGGATCGATATTTTTGATGATCATTACTTCACCGATAATGATATTGGTCGCACTGGCTATCAAGCTTGACTCTCATGGTCCAATATTTTTTTCAAGAAAAGATGACGGGTCGTTATTGAAAAGGGTTGGTCAAGGGGGCAAGCTTTTCAATTATTTCAAATTCAGATCAATGATAGATAAATCAGACAGTATGCGCTATAAGGAATTGGCCGGCCAAGATCTGCGCAAGGACGGACCATTGGTCAAGATACAAGATGACCCCAGGGTGACCAGGGTAGGTAAATTCATCAGACGCTTTAGCATTGATGAGTTGCCGGAGCTATTCTTGGTGTTTGTCGGCCAAATGAGCCTGGTTGGCCCGCGTCCGCATCTGCCGGAAGAAGTGGCCAAATACGAACGCCACCACAAGAAAGTTTTGGCCTTGAAGCCCGGTATTACAGGACTAGCTCAGATATCAGGCCGAAGCGATCTGTCTTTTGAGGAAGAAGTAAAATTGGACACTTATTATATAGAGAATTGGTCGTTTCTTTTGGATTTGGCAATACTGCTTAGGACACCTTTTGCCGTGATCAGGAGCAGAAAAGCCGAATAAAATACTCAAATTTTTTAATATGAAAGTCGCGTTGGCACATGACCATTTAGCTCAGGATGGAGGGGCTGAGAAAGTTCTTAAGGTGCTTTTGGAGATGTATCCCAAAGCGCCTATTTATACTTTGCTTTATGAAAAGGAGAATGCCGATAGGTTTTACAGTGATCGCAATATAGAAGCTTCCATAATCCAGCGCCTGCCCGGGGGTATAAAACATTATAAATGGTATATGCCCTTTATGCCTATGGCGGTCGAGTTTTTCGACCTGTCTAAATATGATGTGGTGATCTCTTCGGCCAGCGCTTTGATAAAAGGAGTCATCACTAAACCTGATACTTTGCATATCTGCTATTGCCATACGCCGACTCGCTACCTCTGGTCGGATACGCATGAATATATAAATGACCTCAAATACAATAAATATTTCAAGAAGATAATTTCTTTGGTTTTGAATTATATCCGCATTTGGGATCGGCAGGCAGCTGACCGAGTCGATGTTTTTGTCGCCAACTCAAAGACAGTGCAGAAAAGGATAAAAAAATATTACAAACAGGACTCCAAGGTCATCTATCCACCGGTTGATACGAAAAAGTTCGGCAATTTCAGGGATCATTTGGATGAGAAATTGCAAAGTGAGAGATACTTTTTGATCGGTTGTCGCTTGGCTTCATACAAGCGCGTCGATCTGGCTATCAAAGCTTTTAAGAAGATGCCGGACAAGAAATTGAAGATATTCGGCGATGGCATCGATAGGCAGAGGCTGGAAAAGATAGCCGGCGATGCTTCCAATATTGAATTCTTGGGACGCGTGGACGATGCCGAACTGGCTCGTTATTATGCCAACGCTCAAGCTTTTTTGAATCCGCAGGAAGAAGATTTCGGCATTACGGCAGTCGAAGCCATATCTGCCGGAACCCCGGTGATAGCTTATCGAAAAGGTGGAGCCACGGAAACGGTTGTTGCCGGCGAAAGCGGAGTATTTTTCGATCGACAAAGACCGGAAGACCTTATCAGGGCAGTTGAGAATTTCAAGGCTGATAAATTCAATAAAGACGAGATAAGCAGGCAGGCTGAAAGATTTTCTATAGACAATTTCAAAAAGAATTTGGAAAGTTTCATCAAAGAAGAGTGTGAAAAACACGCCAAGGAGTAAGCAAACTTATGAGGATCGGTATCGATATCAGATCATTGATGGACAAGGAGTATTCCGGCGTATCTCTGTATACGCTTGATTTGCTTCGATCGATCTTGAAACAGGATCGAAATAATGAATATATTCTTTACTATAATTCCGCCAAAGACATCTCGGCTCGAATGCCGAAATTAGAATATCCGAATGTAAGTATGATCAGGACTTCATATCCCAACAAGCTCTTCAATTATTTTCTGCAAAAGATCTTCGCTTGGCCCAAATTGGACAAGATATTGGGCGGGGTGGATATATTTTTCTCTCCGCACATAAACTTTACATCGCTATCAAAAAAGACGAAGCATATCCTGACCATCCATGACCTGTCTTTTTTAAGATATCCGGAGTTCTTTTCTTTTCGCAAGAATTTTTGGCATAGGTCCTTGGGGCTTAAGAAAGCGGCTAAGAGAGCTGATCTGATCGTTGCCGTTTCCGAGAGTACCAAGAAGGATGTAGTCGAGTTATTGGAGATAGATCCGGAAAAGACCAAAGTGATCCATTCCGGACTGGATGGAAGATATCGGCCGATCCCTAAAAATGACGAAAGGCTGGCAATCATCAAAAAAAAGTATTCACTGCCCAAGAAATTCATCCTGTCGCTAGGCACGATCGAACCGAGGAAGAATATATCAGGTCTCATTAAAGCCTTTGATCGAGCCTTGCAATTTCCCGAACTGAAAGATCATTATCTGCTCATAGCCGGTCGGAAGGGCTGGAAAAATAAAGATGTTTTTAGAACTTTCGAAAGCATAAAACACAAAGATAGAGTGATCTTTCTTGGATATATTGATGAGGATGCCAAGCCTTATCTTTATAATGCGGCATCGATCTTTATCTACCCCAGTTTTTATGAGGGCTTTGGCTTTCCACCCTTGGAAGCAATGGCCTGTGGAACACCGGTGATCGCTGCCGGTAATTCCAGTTTGACCGAGGCCTGTTCTGATTCGGCTTTGTTGGTGGAGGCGGACAATGTTGAAAGCTTGGCTCAAGGCCTCAGGCACTTGGAAATTGATAAGGATTTGAGAGATAATTTGATAAACAAGGGGTTTATTCAGGCCGGGAAATTCGATTGGGAAGATACAGCCAAAAAGTATATAAATTTATTTCTATGACAAACACAAAGAGTAAAAAAGTCGTTGTTGCCATGTCCGGCGGATTGGATTCATCGACTGCTGCCAAGATCTTGAAAGACAAAGGTTATGAGGTGATCGGCATCTTTATGTGTTTTGGTATTGATGGAAAATGCTGCGACCAGGGGCGAGCCCGAAGGGTTTGCCGGGAATTGGGAATAAAATTCTATCCGGTCGATCTTTCTCATCAATTCAAGAAAAGGGTTAAAGATTATTTCTTACAAGCCTATGAAAAAGGTCTGACGCCCAATCCTTGCGCCGCCTGTAATAAATTCATCAAGTTCGGCGAGCTTTTGAAGATAGCCAAACAGCTCGGCTGCGAATATTTGGCTACCGGACATTATATAAAATTAAAAAAGGAAAAAGGCGTTTACAAAGTGTTGCGTCCGGCCGACAAGAAAAAGGACCAGACATATTTTCTTTATTCTTTGACCCAGGATCAGCTTAAGCATCTGCTTTTTCCTTTGGCTGATAAGAAAAAAGACAACATCAGGAAAGAGGCTCAAAAGCATGGTCTGCCGTATATAAAAAAAGAAAGCCAAGATGTCTGCTTTCTTCCTGATGATCATAATATCTATTTAAAGCAGAATTTGAAATTAAAACCTGGGGAAATAAAGACTTTGGATGGAAAAGTTGTCGGCCGGCATCAAGGACTCCCGCTTTATACCATCGGTCAGAGAAGAGGCATTGAGATCGGGGGCAGTGGACCGTATTATGTAGCCCGCAAGGATCAAAAGGATAATGTCCTGTACGTATCCGAAGGCAACGAAGACCCGGGACTTTATAAAAAAGAGACCATCATCAAAGATATTAATTGGATATCCGGTCAAGAGCCGAAGATGCCTTTTTCTTGTCAGGCAGTTATACGCTACGGGCATAAAGAGGCTCCTTGCCAAGTCGAGATAGCCGGCAAGAAGCGCAAGGTGGTGTTTGCCGAAGCGCAAAGAGCTATAACACCCGGCCAAAACATAGCTTTTTACAAACAAGACGAGCTTTTGGGCGGGGGAGTGATAATCGAGTGAAATGTTGACTTTTTTTCCTTATTATATTAATATAAAGTAGTTAAAATCAATTAATACTTGCCTTTGCTAGGCAGGTTTTATTTTAAGAAATAAATAATAATCACTCATGTTCCAAGAGAATTAGGTAAATCCTTGTTTTGCTAAAATTAGTAAAATTTAAACTATTGGAACAGAGGAAAAAAGGACAATTTATGATCAAATTACCAAAAGTCGAAGAAATGTTGGCCGCTGGCATGCATTTCGGACACACAAAAAGCCGGTGGCATCCGAAGATGGAAAAGTACATCTTTGCCGCCAGAAAAGGAGTTTATATCATTGACTTGGAAAAGAGCCAAGAAGCTTTGAAAGGCGCTTTGGAATTCATGGAAAATCTAGTCAAAGAAGGCAAGACCATTCTTTTTGTCGGAACCAAGAACCAGGTCAAAGCTCCGATGAAAGAACTGGCTCAAGAGGCGGGTATGCCTTATGTCACCGAGAAGTGGCTGGGCGGAACCCTGACCAATTTCACTGTCTTTAAAAAGATGATCAAAAAATACAAAGATCTGTCTGAAGAAAAAAGATCCGGCAAACTGGATAAGTATACCAAGAAAGAAAGGCTTGATATTGATCGCGAGATGAAAAAACTTGAATTAAGGGTCGGAGGTTTGGTCGATCTGAACAAACAGCCTGATGCTTTATTTATTTGGGATATCAAGAAAGAAAAGACCGCTTTGACCGAAGCGCGCAAAAGGAACATACCGGTGATCGCTCTCTGCGATACCAATGTCGATCCTAGCCAGGTCAATTATGTTATCCCGGGCAATGACGATGCCACCAAGACCATCAAGCTTGTACTTAGCAGCGTAAAAGAGACTATTTTGAGTGCTAAGAAAGAGGCTGGCGAAAAAAAGGACTCAGCTAAATAATAATTTAATTTTGATCTTTATATTTCCAAACAAGGATTATAAGTTCAATGTTCTTATAAAAATATGGAGGAGATAAAAAAATTACGTGAAATGACCGGCGCCGGTATCGGCGATTGTAAAAAAGCTTTGGACGAGGCTCAAGGCGATCTTGAAAAGGCGGTCGAGATATTAAGGAAAAAAGGCATTGCCAAGGCCGCTAAAAGAGGCGACCGTGAAGCCAATGAGGGCGTGATCATGGTCGGCGTCAATGAGGGCGGAAATATCGGCTATGCTATTCAGATAAACTCCGAGACTGATTTCGTGGCTCGCAACGAGCAATTTCAGGAATTCGGCCGTGAAGTTTTAAAATTGGCAGTAGGCGATGATCCCAAGGATATGGAGGAATTAATGTCTTTGTCCATGGGAGATATGAAAGTCAGTGAGAAACTGGAGAGTTTGTCAGGTATTATCGGCGAGAAGCTGGAAATAGGCGCTTATCAGAGATTGAGCGGTGCCAGCGTGGCCGCTTACTCCCACATGGGAGGCAAGATCGGTGTTTTGACCGCCTTAGATAAAGAAGACGCTTCGGAATTGGCCGCTGATGTTGCTATGCAAGTCGCTGCCACTGATCCTAAATATATTTCACCGGAAGATGTGGATAATTCTGAAATAGAAAAAGAAAAAGAGATCCAGAAAGAAACTCTTTTGAAAGAAGGCAAGCCGGAAAATATAATCGATAAGATATTGGAAGGCAAGATCAATAAATATTACGAAGAGATCTGCTTGGTAAAACAGGAATATATCAAAGATGATAAGCAGAAAGTCGAACAGATACTCGATGGAGCTAAAGTAACTGGCTTCGTCCGCTTCAGCCTTCAAGGAGAATCAACAGTTTGTTAAATAGATGATTGAATAAGCCGCTTTCTAAAAAGCGGTTTATTCTTAAAGATATTATGAAAGCAGTTTTAGTCAAATTCGCACCCTGGGATAAGACCCATTTTTATGACCCTTCAGAGCTTGAGCTCGCTAAGGGTGATTTTGTGATAGTTGATTCCGATGTCGGTGAAGAGCTGGGAGCGGTAGTTGATGTCAGGGATATTGCCGAGGATAAATTGGCGGAAGAAAATGAGGGAGCATCTTTAGAAAAGATCCTGCGCAAAGCCGAGAAGCCGGATATGGAAAATATGCCGACCAAGAAAGACAAGGAAGAGGCCTTGAAATACTGCAAGAGAATGATAGATAAACATGATTTGGAAATGAAGTTGGTTGACGTCTTATTCTCTCTTTCCGGAGCCAAGATCACTTTTGCATTTATTGCCGACGGCCGAGTTGATTTTAGAGAATTGGTCAAAGAACTCACTAGCCATTTCAATAAAATGATCCGTCTCACCCAGATCGGCATCAGAGACGAGGCCAAGATCTGCGGTGATTGCGGACATTGTGGACGCCCTTTGTGCTGCCGCACTTTTCTTGATGATTTTGAATCGATCACTTCGGAAATGGCTGAAACTCAGCAAGTCGTGCATCGCGGAAGCGACAGGATATCTGGAGTTTGCGGCCGTTTGATGTGCTGTCTTTATTATGAACAGACCGGCTATAAGGAATTAGCTGAAAAAATGCCCGATATCGGACAGCGGGTCAATGTCGACGGCCAGCGCGGAACGGTTGTGGCCGCTCATGTGCTCAAACAGACGGTCGATGTTGAATTTGAGGATAAAAAAGACGGCCGAGTCGTGGTCGAGGTCGATCTCAATCGCCACAAAAAATAGATCTCTTGAAATATTCAAAAAAACTCCGGAGAATGCCCGGAGTTTTTTATTTAACAAAAAGAGCGATTTATTGTATAATTATATTAAAAGAATATAAAAATATGAATAGAAACAACATTAAGATCTTGATAGTGGAAGATGATAGTTTATTATTGAACATCTATGCCACTACCTTTGAAAAAGAGAATTTCGAAGTCCTGACTGCCAAAACCGGTGAGGAAGGCTTTGAGCTGATCAAGAAAGGCAAGCCGGATATCGTGCTTCTCGATATCATGTTGCCCGGGAAGATGGATGGATTAAAGGTTTTACAGGAAGCCAAGAAAGATAGCGAAGTCAAATTGATGCCGGTAATAATCTTGAGCAATTTGGAAGATGACAAGACCATTAGCGAAGGGTTAAAGCTGGGGGCTAATGGTTATTTTATAAAATCCCAGGCTAACCCCAATGATGTCTTAAGAAATATTAGGACTATATTGGGGTAAGATCCATGTACATTAAAAGGAGGTTATTTTGTTTGACTCTATATTAAGAGGAAAAAACTTTTTTTTGACTGGTGCTACTGGTACTTTAGGAGTGCCTTTGGTCAGAAAACTGCTTGAAAGCGGTGCGCGAGCGGTTTTTTGCCTAGTGCGCGGCAAAGATCCGGAAGCCAGGCTAAGAAGGATATTCGGAGATGACAAAAGGATAGCTGCTATTTCCGGAGATATATCTCTCCCCAAGGCAGGCGTGTCCCAGCAGCTTATTCGTGCTTTGGTTATCTCAAATCATTATTTTATCCATGCGGCGGCTGACATCAGCTTTGATCCGACCAAGCAGGCTCATATCGAAAAGATCAATATTCATGGAACTCAAAATGCTTACGAATTGTCCAAAAGCATCGGTTCTGATAAATTCGTACTGGTAAGCAGTGCTTATGCCAATGAAAAAGGGGCCAATGCTTATGAACGCTCCAAAGCGGCCGCGGAAAAATTTATTATCGATCAAGGAGGTGATTACCTGATAGTATCTCCCGGGGTAATAGTGGGCGATCCTGACACCGGTGAAATAGTGAAATTCGAAAGCTACTACGGCTTGCTGCGAGTTCTCTGGAAGATAAAACAAAGAGTCGAAAAGAGCAACCGGCTTGGATTGGAATTCAACAAGGAAGGAGATCTTATTCTACCGATCCGTATTCCCTGCAGTGATGTGAGCTGTCTTAATCTGGTGAGTAATCGCTGGGTGGCGGAAATGATCTGCACCCTGATCGCTCAAAGGAAAAGCAGGCAAAAATATTATTTGATAAACAGCCGGCCTCCAAAAACAAAGTGGCTTTTTGAAGTTTCCCTGCCTTTGCTGGGCATCACCGGCTTTAATTTTAACGGCCATCAGGTAAATGAGAGTTTACAAACAGTCATTGAGGGGCAGCTGCGCCCTTATCTGAGATATATTCAAAAAGGTATAAATGATAATATTTCGGATGAGAGGTTGGTGGCTTCATTGTCTCGGGCTCTTGGCAGCTCATTTTACCCTGATGTAGAGATGAATAAAGAAACTGTAGGCAGACTCCTTGCCTATGCTAAAGACAATAACTTCGGCCTCTAAAAAGCGGGCTT
>WJLG01000041.1 GCA_014728685.1 Candidatus Falkowiibacteriota bacterium | reverse complement strand
GGCTACTTTCTTTACCAGGCCTTTTTCCGTGGCAAAGAAAAGGTATTTGCAATCCGATATCTTGTCCAAAGGCAGGATGGCCGTCACTTGCTCCTCTCCGAGAAGTTGTAAGAAGTTGACTATCGGCGTACCCTTGGAAGTTCTGGATCCGGTCGGTATCTCATGAGCTTTTAATTGGAATACTCGGCCCTTAGTGGTAAAGAAAAGCTGATCGGAGTGGGTCATGGTCGTAAAAAGAAATTCGACCATATCTTCTTCTTTGGTCGTAAGACCGATCACGCCCTTGCCTCCACGCGACTGGACCTTGAAAGTATCCGGAGTCACTCTTTTGATGTATCCGTCTCTGGTCATTATGACCATGGTCTCTTCATTGGGCACCAGGTCTTCAATGGAAAAATCCTTAACACCGCGGGCAACAACCTGCGTCTTTCTTTCATCGCCGTATTTATCATTTATAGCTTTGATCTCATCTTTAATGATGCCTCTTATTTTTGCTTTTGATCTTAAGATGGATTCCAATTCTTTGATAAGCTTTTTCTTTTCTTTAAGCTCATTTTCTATTTTCAATCTTTCCAAATTAGCTAAATTCTGCAAACGCATCTCCAAAATAGCCACTGCCTGCCGCTCGGATAGCTTGAATTTCTTCATCAAGCTGACTTTAGCCGCTTCTTTGTCCTTAGACTGCTTTATAACCTTGATCACAGCGTCGATATTACTCAAAGCGATCATCAAACCTTCCAAAATATGGGCTCTTTCTTTGGCCTTATCAAGATCGAATTGGGTCCTTCTAATAACTACTTCTTCGCGATGCTTGATATATTCCTCCAAGATCATCTTCAAGGTCAGCACGCGAGGCTGGATACCATCAACCAGGGCCAACATATTAATATGAAAAGTTTCTTGTAGCTGGGTCTGTTTATACAAACTATTCAATATCTTTTTGGGATAAGAATCCTTTTTCAGGTCTACTACTATGCGCACGCCTTCTTTATCGGACTCATCTCTCAGATCCCTAATGCCTTCAAGTTTTTTATTCTTGACCAAGTCAGCGATCTTTTCCACTAAATTAGCTTTGTTGACCTGGTAAGGAATTTCCGTAATGATGATCTGAAATTTATCTCCCTTAGACTCTTTGATCTCCGCTCGGCCGCGCAGAACTATACCGCCCTTGCCGGTAGCGTATGCTTCTTTGATGTCTTTTTCATTATAAATGACGCCTCCGGTCGGAAAATCAGGTCCTTTGACAAACTGCATCAAGTCATCGACCGTGGCTTCGGGATTATCTATCAGATGATCTATTGCCTGCACCAATTCACTTAGATTATGCGGCGGTATGTTAGTAGCCATACCGACCGCGATACCCATGGTACCGTTCAAAAGCAATTGCGGAAGCCTGGCCGGCAAAACCTTGGGCTCTTTTTGCGAACCGTCGAAATTAGGCATGAAATCAACAGTATTCTTCTCGATATCATAAAGCATCTCTTCAGATATGGCTTCCAACTTAGCTTCGGTGTACCTCATAGCTGCGGCTCCGTCTCCATCCATAGAACCGAAATTTCCCTGGCCTCTGACCAACTGATAGCGCATGGAAAAATACTGAGCCATTCTTACCATCGAATCATAGACCGCTGAATCGCCATGAGGATGATATTTACCAAGCACCTCACCGACAACAGTAGCGGACTTACGAAATTTAGCCCCGGACTTAAGTCCAATGCTCCACATAGCGTAAAGTATCCTCCTATGCACCGGCTTCAAACCATCGCGGACATCAGGCAAAGCACGCTGAACGATCACGCTCATAGCATAATCCAAATAGGACTTGCTCATTTCCTCGACTATCGGTTGCGGTACTACTAATCCGTATTCGGTTTTTTCCAGCTCTGCAAAAGGCTTTTTCTCTTCTTTCTTATCTTCCGTATTATCCGGCTGGGTTTTTTTATCCTTCTTTGTTTCCTTCTTTTTTGAATCTTTATCTTTGTTCGTCTTTTTTGGCATATTTTCTGATAATCAGAAAGCTTATCTTTCTTAATCTGTTTGTTAATTATTATTCTCCTCTTTATTAGATGAAACATCTCCCTCAACTTCTTTTTTTACAGCTTCGAAATTCTCAGCCGCTCCCAGATCCTGCAATACTCCATTGGCTCTTTTTTTATCGATCTCTCCCAGAGGCTCCCGGACTTCAACTGATTCTTCAATAGCTTGAAAGCTGTTTGTCAGCTCTTCCATTGAATCATAAAAATCTTCAGAAAAACCATCCATTTCGATGAATTGCCCTTGGCTGCTTTCGTCTATTGTCTTAAAGACATTTTTCATGTTAGCTATCCAGAAAAAAGAAATAAGCACCATGAAAAAGATCACGCCGGCCCACATCAAAAAAACTTTATCTTGTTCGGATCCTTTTTTATTCTTTACCTCCTTTTTCATAATATCAATTCGAAGGAACCAATACCACAAGCTCCATTCCTTCTTGCGGTAAGTCCTTCTTGTTTATTTTCAATTTTTCCTCATTGGTCGGATTGACTCCCAACTCTTTAATGAATTTATCAACCGGATCGATATTTTCATTTAAACCTTTTATCTTGTAATGCATTGGAACCACTATCCTGGGCTCTATTTGAGAAACCACTTTAACCGCCTTCTTGGAATCGATCGTAAAAACCCCGCCAACCGGTATCAATAATATGTCCACTCCTTCCAGCTCTTCAAGCTGCTCGTCGGTAAGTTCATGTCCAAGGTCGCCCAAATGAGCAATGGTCAGGTCATCCATCTCTATGCGGAATATAGTATTCTCGCCTCTTTCTTCCCCATTTTTATCATCATGAAAAGAAGCTATCCCTTGGACCATTATGCCTTTGACATCGTACTCGCCCGGCGAATCTATTACAAAAGGTTCGCCTCGCAATGAAGATACATTATTATGATCATAATGATCATGGCTCACCGTGGCTACATCTGATTCAAAATTAGGAGCTTTTAATCCGATCGATTTATCAAAAGGGTCTGTGACCAAAGTTTTGCCTTCCGGCCCCACCTTGTCTTGTATCTTAAAGCATGATTGTCCTATCCAAGTAATGATCATAGGTTTGATAATTAGCTAATTTTATAAAAAATAATCAATAGAAAGCCTATCTTTATATTAATATTATATCAAAGAAATACATTGATAGTCAATCAAGTTAAACAGGTTTTATTTGGCTAATATTAAATAAATAAAATCAAAATATCCCATACTTTTCCTTAAGTTTCAAGCGCAGCTTCCAAAATATAAAACAGCTCTTTTTAAAAGAGCTGTTTTATGTCATTTTAGTCATCTAAGCAGCTTCTCTCAAGGGCTTGGGTTGGCTGCTGTTTTCGTCTTTCTTGCGATAATCAAGCAATGAGGCTCCTTTTTCCGGCCGATAACCGTCGATCTTCCTTTTAAGATCATCGGGTAAAAATATCCTATCTTTCGGTATTGAACTCAAGATCTTCAAAGCGCTTTCATCCGGATCGGCCGAACCGTTTATGGTTTTCAAACCTATCAAGATCAAGGCTTTTTTCCCGCCTTCTTCATAAGCTTTATTGAACATGGAAAGCGCTTTGGTGTTGATATTTTCCACCTGGGTCAGATCCAGGGCATTTTTATCCAAATTAGCGATCAAGGCTTCGGCTTCGGCCGTTCCTATATCTGATATTTCATCTATCCTTTCAAGGTTTCCATCTTTGATCTCGGAAAGCAAATCTTTTTCAGCTTGTGAAAGCTCTTTTTCCGGAGCCTTTATTGCCGTTTCCGGGACCTCTTGCTCTTTCTTTTGAATTGCCGGCTCATCTGCTTTATCTACTGTTTGTTCTTTTTGCCTTATTTGTTCTTCTTTGTTCAATATATTGCCTTCTATCTTTTTAGCCCGATCTCCTGAAGTACTTTTCCATTTATTCTCTAGATCTTTTATTTCTTGCTTTAACTGGTCTATTTCCTCTTGTTCATGTTCTCCGCTCTTTTCTTGCCTTTCTCTTTGCCTGATCTTATCTTCTATAGATAATATCTGCTCCTCAACTTCTTTGGCCCGGTCTCCTCCGATGTTTTTCCATTTATTCTCCAAATCTTTTATCTTTTTCTTCATCTCCTCGATCTGCGGGGAGACTTTGGCCTTGTTGGCGACATTGATCTGAATATCTTTTTTCAGATCCGGTTCTTCTTGTTTGGCTTTTTCCGACTTTTCTTGTTTTTTACTGTCTTCTTTTTGCTCTTCTGATTTACCAAGGTCTGCATTATCAGCTCTCTCTTGTCTATCCAAATGCTTGATCTCAGCATCAAGAGCAGCCTTTCGCAAACCCTCGCCGATCATGCGATTCTCTTCTTCTTTGTTTTTTTCAGCCTGCTCGGCTGAATCAGCCACTCTTTTCCTCAATTCATTCATTTTTCCATCTTCTTCGCGAGCTTGCTCCGCTTGTTTCATCTCTTGTCTTCTAACTTCTTTCTTTTCTTTCATTTTTTTGATCTCAGCCGCTCTTTCTCGGTCTTCTGTCTTTGTTCTTTCAAAGTCCTCCCTGGCCTGATCGCCGGCCATAATATCTCTTCTTTTCTTGATTCCTAATTCATGGCGCTCATCATCATGTTTTTTCTGCGCTTTTTCCAATTCCTCGGCTTTTTTCTTTTTGGCCGCTGTTTCTTGCTGCCATCTTTTATTTTCTTCTTCCAAAGCCTTTCTTTTTTCCTCTTCAGCTTTTTCCCGGTCTTTTTTATTTATCCGATCGATTATTGCCTGATTGGTGGTATCTCTATCTTCCTGATCTTCCAAAGCGGCCATTTGAGGATCAATTTGCTTTCTTATTTCTGTCATGTTCACTTCATCCTCTTCATCTTCATGAGCTCCGGCTGTTTCAGACTGAAAATAAACCACTCCTTCATCTTTTTCCTTTTGGAAAAAAGGTTCTTTGGTTCTGGCCATTCTCATAGCTTCAACTTCTTTTAAATTAATGTCACCGCCTTTTTTCTTGATGCCGGTTTCAAATCCGGCTATCCGATCGAATTTTTCCATGGCTTTTTCTTTTTCCGGACCATCTTCCATATGCTTAATGTGCGTCAAGGTTCCTCTCAACGCGCCCATGTCTTGAAAAAATTTCATGCCTTCGGGAGTTAAGGGGCCGTCTTTTCTGCTTTCAATGTGCCGACCGTATTTTTGCGCTTCATCTTCTTGTTTCTCTTTTTCATTTATCGGAGTTTCACCCTTTTCCAAATCCTCTATGGTCATAGCCGGGGGCTCTTCCGGACTTTCAATAGCCACCGGCTCTCCTTCGTGCTCATGTTCTTCTCCCAAATGAAAAAGTTCATCATCGGGTTTTTCAGAAGCTGGCGGCGGAGCCGGCTTCTCGAAATCATTCAAATGATTGTGAAGAACCTTGATATCATCAAGCTCTTCATTATTTGGACTACCGTTTTTTCTTTCTAAAACGCCCAAATTATTTTTTGAGTTCATATAATTGAATTAATATAGCTAAAACAATTTAAAGTTCTGTTAGATCATCGCCTTCCAACTGAGCGCGATAATATTCTTCCAAAAGCCCTTCGCCCATGGGATTATAGCCGTTCTCAACCTCGCTGCCGTCGGAATAACCATCGTCGTCAGTGTCCGGATCGTTAGGATCGGTACCGAATATCTCTTCGGTCAGGTCATCAAGACCGTCGCTGTCGGTATCCGGTATCTCTTCCTCCGGATCATAACCTCTTTCTTCAAGCACCTCTCCATAGAATGGATCGTATTCGCCTAGCCGAGAAGCTATATTTTCCTGGATCAACTTTTCCAGGTCTTTATATTCTTCCGGTTTTTCCGCTTTATAACCTTGATTAAAATCATACAATTTTCCCTGAATGGAAAATTCAAGATAACCGACATTGAATTCCAGGCCATCTATTCCTTTCTTTATTAGCTCGTTCAATTCCGTTATATCAAAATCGAATTTCAGATCGTATTTTCTGATATAAAAATCTTTTTTGTCTATCCAAAGCTCACCGGAATCATTTTTCAAAGCTTTTCCCCAAAGATCAAGAGTCTTTTCTATATCCTCTTTCTCTTGTTGCGGCACTTTTCCGTAATTATCAAGATCATATTCAGCGATCATAACGCTTTTTATCCGATCGATATATTCGCGGTTCAGACTTACCTGGTAATGATAGCATTTATTCTCATCAATTTTTTCATCAGCCAAGCGCTTATCAACCTTCAAAACATCGCCGCTCTTGATCATCTCCGTGGTCTTTTTGAATATTTCTTTAGCTTGGCTTCTTTGGTCATCATCGTCTTGTTTGGTTTCGCATGTTGAGACATATTCATCGCCATCTTCGATCCACCCGCACGGACCATAAACAAAATCTTCTTCCATGAACATATCTTCATCGGGAATCAAGATCCAACCATCAAAAAGATCAGCCGGCAGAAACATCTCCACGATCGCCGGTAATTTATTGGCTTTGAAATAGACTTCTTGATCGATCATTTTAGCGTCCAGTTCGAGCTTATACCTCATTGAGTCATCAATATCAACTTCTATCTTCATATTACTCTCAGTGTTCATCCGACCATCGTCTTTTATTTCCATCCTGCCGGAAATATCTTCCAAAAAGGTAAATGTTTTCATATCTCCGGTCTTGGCCGGAATAGGATTCATAACTCCAATACCCTGGGAAATATCACCAAAAACCATTTCATCCATCTTTAGATCTATTCTTATATCAGACTCAAATCCATAATCGGAAACTTCATTGATCATAGTGGCAAAAGCCAGTTCCAAAACTTTTCCCGGATCCTTTTCCAGAAAAGGCAAAGTGATATGCTTGTCAGTAAAAGGCACCTGGCAGCCTGCAAGAAGCACTAATATAAACAGAGATAGTGCTAAGATCTTCAAATTTTTCATATTTTTTATATAAAAATTATTTTGCAAAAAACATCTCATCTTCTTCAGCCAGTGAGCTGCCTT
>WJLG01000004.1 GCA_014728685.1 Candidatus Falkowiibacteriota bacterium | reverse complement strand
CCATTTTGAAATACTTGGAAAGCCTGCCTGAGAACCAAAAGATCGGCAAAGCGATATTCGTTTCCGGATTTGCCACCCCGATCGGTTTTGCCGAACCGGATAAATTCATAGGTGCGGGTGTTGACCTTGAAAAGGTCAAGGGTAAATGCGGTAAGTTCATAGTTTTTCACTCTGACAACGATCCTTATGTCCCCATGGACAAGGCTCATGAACTGGAAAAGGCTCTGGATGCCGAGTTGAATATTATTTCCAAAGGAGGGCATTTGAACGCCGGTAATGGACATTTGGAATTCCCCGAAGTTTTCGAATCTATATAGTAATCTATATAGTTTACTATATAGAAAAATAAAATATACATATTTATGAAACTATCATCACTATCGGAAAAGAAATTGGACAAACTATTTAATCCGCAGACGATCGCGGTCATTGGAGCTTCTGACAAAGAAGGAGGGGTTGGTAATGCTTTGATGAAGAATCTGATCAGTAATAATTTCAAAGGCATAGTCTATCCGGTCAATCCCAAAAGGGAAGCGGTGCAAGGCATCAAGACCTATCCATCGGTCAGTGATATTCCGGATAAGATCGATCTGGCTATCATAGCGACGCCGGCCAAGACCGTACCGGCTTTGGTTGAAGAATGCGGACGGGCCGGAGTCAGCGGGATAGTGGTGATCTCGGCCGGTTTTGACGAGATCGGAGAAGAAGGCAAAAAGATGAGCGAACAGATATATGATACTGCCAAAGCTTACCGCATGAGGATCTTGGGGCCCAATTGCTTGGGCTTTATCAGACCATCGCTTAATTTGAACGCCAGTTTCGCTAATAAGATGGCTCTGAAGGGCAAGATCGCCTTGATCTCGCAATCCGGAGCTTTGTGCGCTTCCATACTTGATTGGGCGGTCAAGAATAACGTCGGTTTTTCTCATTTTGTTTCGATCGGTTCGGCTATAGATGTTTCTTATCATGATCTGATAGATTATCTGGGCGATGATCCGGATACGGAAAGCATCTTGGTCTATATGGAGTCTTTGAAGGACGCCAGGAAATTCATGTCAGCGGCCAGGGCCTTTGCTCGGCAAAAGCCGATCATCATCCTGAAAGTCGGACGCACTTCCGAAGGTGCGCAAGCAGCCAAATCTCATACCGGATCCTTGGCTGGAAATGACGCGGTTTACGATGCCGCTTTTGAGCGCGCCGGTGCGATCCGGGTCGATACGGCTTTGGATCTTTTTCATGTAGCCAAAACCTTGGCCATGCAAGGGCGTCCTCAGGGAAATAGGCTGGCAGTCGTGACTAATGCCGGCGGTCCGGGCGTTATCGCTACTGATTATTTGGTGTATAAGGAAGGAGTCTTGGCCGAATTGGATAAAAAGACCATAAATAAACTGGATAAGAAATTACCCAAGGCTTGGAGTCGGTCGAACCCTATCGATGTACTTGGCGATGCTGACGCTGATCGCTATAAAATAGCTGTTGGGGCTTGTATAGATGATGAAAATGTCGATGCGGTCCTGACCATCCTAACTCCGCAGGCCATGACCGATCCTGAGGGTGTGGCCAAGGAGATCGTGGCTTTGAACAAGAAAGCGGCCAAAAGCCAGAAGATGATGTTTGCTTCTTGGATGGGCGGTGATGACGTTCTACCGGCCAGAAAGATATTGGAAAAAGGCAATGTGCCCATTTATCGAACTCCGGAAGAAGCGGTCAAGAATTTCATGTATTTGAATCACTACACCAAGAATCTTGAGTCTTTGAACGAAACTCCGGCCACCATACCTCACGCTTTTAAGCCGAAGAACGATAAGGCTCGAAAGTTGATAGATAATTTGGCTGCTGAAGAGCGAAGCTCTATGACCGAGGACGAGGCTAAGAAACTTCTTTCTTATTACGATATCTCCGTGCCGAAATACGAAGTAGCCAATTCGGCCAAAGAAGCCGGCCGCTTGGCGGCCAAGATCGGCTTTCCGGCAGTTATGAAGATAGTCTCTCCTGATATTCTGCATAAGACCGATGTCGGCGGCGTAGCGGTTGGAATAAAAAGTTCCTCCGAAGCCGAGAAGGCTTATAAGCAGATAATCAGATCCGCAAAGAAGAAAGTCGCCGGAGCCGATATTCGAGGAGTTTTGATAGAACAGATGGCTAAAAAGCGCTATGAACTTTTGATCGGCTGCAAGAAGGACAAGGTCTTCGGTCCGGCTATAGTTTTCGGCATGGGCGGAGTGGCAGTCGAGGTCTTTAAAGATACCAAGGTCGGATTACCGCCTTTGAATATGTCTTTGGCTTTGAAAATGATAGAAAGCACCAAGATATACAAACTCCTGAAAGGTTATCGGAATATGCCGGATGTTGATATTGCCTCCATTCAATTTTTGCTTTATAAATTTGCCTATTTGATCTCGGATTTTCCCGAGATCAAAGAGCTGGATATCAATCCTTTTTCTGTTGATGAAAAGGGCGGGGTAGTGCTTGATGCCAAAGTGGTGCTTGATGAGGAAGTTTTGGGCATCAAGACCAAACCTTATTCCCATTTGGTGATATCTCCTTACCCCAAGGAATATATAACCAAATATACTTTAAAGAACAAGAAGCAAGTCGAGATCAGGCCGATCAAGCCCGAGGACGAGCCTTTGGAGGCTGAGATGTTCACTAAATTTTCCAAAGAAACACAAAGACAGAGATTTTTTCACACTATCAAAGAGATCACGCACGAAATGCTACAAAGATATACTCAGATAGATTATGACCGCGAGATAGCCTTGATCGCTTTGGTGAACGAAGGCAAGAAGAAGCAGATGGCCGGAGTGGTCAGATTGATCGCCGACCCTTATAATGAAACCGCTGAATTTTCCATAGTCGTGGCTGATCCTTGGCAAGGATTGGGTCTTGGCAATAAGCTGACCGATTATCTGCTTGACATTGCCGAGAAACGCGGCATAAAGAGGGTCTGGGCCACATTCTTGGCAGACAATGAAAAGATCAAAACTATTTTCAAGAAAAGAGGCTTTAGAGTATTCGGCAAAGGAAAGACACTTAAAGCCGAGCTGAATCTGCAGGATTGACCGGCGCATTAATCATTATTGAATGAAAAAAATATTCAAAAATCCATTGATAATTTTTTTATTGTTTTTAGTAATAGGATTGGGGATCTACGCCAATTCTTTTGATAATGAGCTTTTTTGGGATGATCATGATTCCATAGTCAATAATGCTTATATCAAGGATTGGAAATTTTTGCCCAATTTTTTCACTGAGAATCTGATAGCCGGAGCCGGCCAGATCTCTAATTATTATCGCCCGATACTGCTCATTAGTTTTGCCCTTGATTATCATATCTGGGGTCTTGAGCCCTTGGGGTTTCATTTCACGAATACTATAATTCATATTTTTTCCGCCTGGCTTGTATATCTGATCCTCATGTTGATAATGAGTTCATTGAAAAACGACAAGATCGCCTCCAAATATTCGCTTTGGCTTTCTTTTATCCCGGCTTTGATGTTTCTGGTGCATCCCTTGCAGACCGAGGCCGTGTCTTATGTGGCCGGCCGAGCTGATCCTTTGTCGACCTTATTCAGTTTGCTGGCTATTTGGTTCTATCTGAGTTTTCGCCGGAATAAACAGAATAAAAAGGCCAATTATGGATTTTGCCTGCTGTTCTTTATCTTGGGCATACTTACAAAAGAACAGGTGATCCTTTTGCCCTTGTTGATGATGCTGGTAGATTGGGCATTGGAAAATTTCTCTTTGAAAAAAGACAAGATCGCGGCAATCTTGAAAAGAACGGTTCCATTATTTTTTCTTTCCGCCGTGTATTTGGTTTTGCACTTTACGATCCTTAATTTCAAGGGCGAAGGCGATTTTTCTTATCACAATGAAATATATAACCAGAATATCCTGATTCGTATATTTACTTTTTTCAAAGTGATGCTTTCGTATTTTAAGCTCTTGTTCGTTCCTGCTGGATTGCATATGGCCAGAGAAGTGGCGCCTGTGCTATCATTTTTGTCATGGCCGGTGCTTGGTTTTCTGCTTTTGTTCTCTCTGTTGGTGCTTATCTGTGTAAAGACCTGGAGAAAAAGCAAGCTTCCTTGCCTGGGATTTTTGTGGTTCTTTATAATATTGTCGCCCAGGATGAACATTCTGCCGGTCAATAGGCCCATGTATGAACATTGGCTCTATCTACCTATGGTCGGCTTCTGGCTCGCTGTTATTTCCTTAGTATTTTTACTTATTGGCATGATGAAGAATGGTAGACTTAAGAAGGTGGTAATTGGGTTTTTGGCTTTGCTCTTTGCAATTTGCTCTTTGCAATTTGTTTATTTGACCATTTCAAGGAACAATGATTGGCAGGATCCGATCACTTTTTATGAAAAGAATTTGCAATATACCCCCAATAGTTTTATTCAGCACAATAATCTGGGCATGGCCTACGCCGAGCAAAGGAGGTTTGAGGAGTCGATCGCCGAATACAATAAAGCCATCGCCATCAAGGATATTTATCCTCAAGTTCATCACAATTTAGCCAATTCACTGGCCGCTCTTGGAAAATTCGACGAAGCGATAGAAGAATATGAAAGAGCTTTAGAGATATCGCCCTTATTCGAGCCTTCTTATGGACCATTGGCCGAGCTTTACGGCTTGGCAGAGGAAAAAGAAAAGATCCAGGGTCTTTATGATAAATACTATAAAAATTTCAATAAAAATAAAAAATGATAAAAAAATTGTTCAACAAACAGATAAACAGTATTACCGTAGCTGCTATTTTAGTGGCCATGTCTTCTTTGGTCAGTAAATTTTTAGGCATCTTAAGAGATAGAATATTAGCCTCCCGTTTCGGAGCGGGCGAGACATTGGATGTTTATTATGCGGCCTTTAGAATACCGGATCTGGTTTTTAATTTGATAGTTGTCGGAGCTTTGTCGGCCGGATTCATACCGATATTCACCGGTATGATAAAAAATATGAGATGCGATGATAAGGTTTGTTTTCCGACATCCGGCAACAAGAAAGCTTGGGACTTGGTGAATAATATTTTGAATATCATCATCTTGTTCCTGCTTGCGGTTTCTTTGTTGGGAATATTG
>WJLG01000040.1 GCA_014728685.1 Candidatus Falkowiibacteriota bacterium | reverse complement strand
CGGTATTTTCGCGCCGACTCCATAGAACTTTTTGGGATATTTCAAAAATTCTATCACCTCGGAAAGCTCCTCCTTAGCTTCTCGACTACCGGCCACATCCTTAAAATTTATTTTCTTCTTGGTGTCTTTGGCAAATTGCCTTGCTTGAGACTGTCCGAACATCATCGCTTTGTTATTCGCTCCGGAAACGCCGCGCATCATAAAGTAGATGAATCCGATTATCAATAAAAACGGCAGAATAAAAGAAAGCAGAGGCAGGATCCAGGTGTCAAAATCAGATTCTCCTTCCACGTTTATTTCAACTTTGGCTATCTTTTCCGGGGAAACTCCGAAATTTGATAACAATTCGCTGACCGAATCGCTTGATTCTTTTACTGCTTCTTTTTCCTCGCCGGAAGCTAATTTTATCAAAAGATCATTATTTTCAACAGTGATCGAAGAAACATTTTCATTGTTTATTTCTGTCACCAGCTGGCTCAAGCCGATCTCTTTATCCTCCTCCTGAGGCGAAGTAAAATAAGTGAACAAAGCGGCCGCTATGATGAACAAAATAAAAAAAATTATGAAATTCTTAATAAGTCCGGATGAGTTTTTCATAAATACTAAATGTCTTAAATTTATTATTTTCTTGTATTTTTAGTATATATTAAAGATCTTTGTTTGGCAAATCAAAGGCCCGGCGTCAACCGGGCCTTTGCTCTTATTCGATTTGAAGTATATTTATTCCTTTTCTTCTTTTTTATCCTTTGAATCCTTTTTTGTGTCGGATTTCTTGTCTTCGGATTTTTTTTCATCCTTCTTTGTTTTCTTCTCTTTCTTTTTGTCTTCTTTTTCCTCTTTTTCTTCAGATTTTTCTTCGTCTTTCTTATCAGAAACGGTTTCTTCCTTTTTTTCAGCTTTCGCGGACTTTTTGTCTTCCTTGGCAACTTTTAACCCAAGCCTGTGCTCTTTGGGTTCGATCGATGTCACCTCGAAATCTATCTCCTCTCCTGAATTATACAGATCATCGATCTTTTGTCCGGAAGCCAATCCAAGCTGGCTGATATGAGCCAAACCATGGATGAATTCATCAAGCTCGACGAATAATCCGAAAGGATTGACCTTAAGTATCTTCCCTTTTACGATCTGTCCGGCCTTATACTTTTCTCCAACCTCTTCCCAAGGATCCTTAGCCAATTTTTTGGCAGACAAGAAGATCTTGGCTCCATCAACATTGATAACTTCGGCTTTTATCTTATCGCCGACTTTATAAAGATCAGCCGGACTGTCTATTCTTTTCCAAGCCAATTCAGAAATATGGATCAAGCCTTCCATGCTGTCGCCGAAAGACAAGAATACTCCGAAATCGGTAACAGCTGTAACCGTGCCTTCGATGACTGTTCCTATCTTGTATTGATTGATGACATCTTGCTGTTCTTCATTCCAAACCTCTTTTTCAGAGAAGATTATCTTATCTTCCTCTTCGTCCAAGGTCATAACTTTGACTTTAAACTCGGTTCCGACGAAAGATTTCAATTTTTCCAAGATCTTGCCTTTATCTCCTCCTGATACTCTCGGATAATTATCCGGGGCCAGCTGGGAAACCGGCAAAAACCCTTGGATCTGTCGGAAACGAACCAAAAGTCCGCCCTTGTTGGCATCGTAAACCTTAACCTTGATAGGCTTTTGGTCTTTGTAAGCTTCTCGAAGATTGTTCCAGGCCTTTTCCTGTCCGGCAATGCGGAAAGAAAGTTCCAGCTCGCCATTCTCATTTTCTTCTTCGATAACAGTGGCCTCAACCTCTTCACCGGGCTTAAGATCGGCATATTCATCGGCTTCATTATAAAGCTCCGGTCCTCTGACCACGCCCATCAAAACGCCGTCGATATCAAGCTTAACCTCGGCTTTAGAAGCGGTAACAACGACGCCTTTGACGATATCGCCCGCTTGAGGAACGACTACTTCGTTTTCCTCGATCAATTTTGCGAATTCTTCGCTCATATATATCTAAAGTCTGTTCATTTTATTTCTAAGTTTTCCTAGTAATAAAAAACAGGCCTGAACCTCTCCAAGGTCTTGATCCCTGAAAAGAAGTCTCTCGGACCCCTTAAACCGAGAGTTTTATAATAGGGGTAAAATTCAAATTTATTAAAACTAAATAGATATTAACCGATATCAGCCGAAAAGTCAAGCCTCCTTTTCCTGTGCTTAGCTTATGAACATAGCATCGCCATAGCTATAGAAACGGTATTTCTTTTTTACCGCTTCAACGTAGGCTTTGTCGATATTTGCTTTGCCGACCAACGCTGACACCAGCATCAACAAAGTCGATTTTGGCAAATGAAAATTCGTAATTAGGCCGTCAACTATCTTGAATTTATAGCCGGGAGTAATAAATATATCCACCCAATCTTTAAAAGCGCCTTTTTTAGGCAGATCGGAAAAACAAGCTTCCAATGCCCTGGCGCTGGTCGTCCCCACCGCAATAACTCTTTTTTTATTCCTAATTGAAGATTGAAGATTTTTAATTGTAGATTGAGCAATCTCCACCCACTCGGCATGCATCTTGTGCTTGCTGATATCATCTTCTTTTACCGGAGCGAATGTTCCCAGCCCCACATAAAGAGTGATGTATTCTATTTTTATTCCTTTTGCCAATATTTTATCTATTAATTTAGGAGTAAAGTGAAGGCCGGCAGTCGGCGCCGCCACGCTTCCGGCCTTGCCGTCATTAGCATAAACTGTTTGATAGTTCTTCTTATCCGAAATATTTTTTAATTTTTCTTTTTTGATCTTTCTTTGACTGACAATATATGGCGGCAAGGGCATTTCACCCAGCCTGATGATCGCCTCCATCAGGCTATCTTCTTTTTTGTTGAATTTCAGATCCCAGGTGCCGTCTTCGTTGTTCTTCTCTACTTGAGCCGAAAGTCCGCGTCCGAATTCCAATTGCAAACCTTCTTTTACCCGGCCGCCAAGCAAGCACTGCCAAGAGTCGGTGCCCAACTTCTTGTGAAGAAGCACTTCCACTTTACCGCCAGTACCCGCTTTACCGGCAAAGAGCCTGGCCGGGATCACCTTGGAATCATTCATCACCAATACATCGCCTTCATTCAAATGGTCAATGATCTCAAAAAATTTTTTATGTTCGATAGCGCCGGTTTTTTTATCCAGTACTAAAAGCCGCGAGTGGTCGCGCGGCTTGGCCGGATGAGTAGCTATCAAACTATCCGGCAGATCATAATCAAAATCTTTTAAGCTATATTTCATTTTTTATACTCTTTTTTAAGCAGACCCAAATATATAACATTCATCCAAACACCGTTTCTTTTTTCATGCTTTCTTAAAAATCCTTCTTTTTTAAAACCGAGTTTTTGCAATAATTTAACAGATGCTTGATTCGGTTCCATGACCTTGGCAAAGACTTTGTTCAAATTGAGATCATAAAAAGCAAAATCTAGCATCAATCCAGCCGCTTCCGAAGTAATTCCTTGCCGCCAATATTTCACTCCGAGCCAATAACCGATCTCGGCTGATAGCTTGTTTTCTCTGTCTATATGCTTCAAAGCTATCATTCCGATGATACTATCTTCGTCTTTCATGGCTATCCCCAATTCATAATCCGTTTGCTCTCTTAGGCCCTTTTGCGCTATCGGTATGAATTCCAAAGCATCTTTTTTCGTATATGGATAAGGCAAAGTCGTATAGCGAAAAACTTTCTTGTCGTTGGCATGTTTATAGATGCTATTGGCATCGCACTTGCCGATGTTTCGCAATATTATCCTTTTTCCTTTTATCTCGAATTTCATGATCTAATTCACTCTTAGGATCTCAAATCCTAAAACACAACTTTGCCCTTCATAGCCAACCGGGGGTTGATATTCATGAAATATCGTAAGCTCTATCTGGTTTTCAACATCAGACTCTTCTATAAGAGTTTTATTCTTTACTAATCCTTCTCCTCCTATATTCGCTATTGGTTGTCCTTTTTCATTTTTATCATACATATTGTGGCTTAAATATTTTTCTATCACTCTTTCCGGCCCATCTGTTACCACAAAACTGTTACAAACAGCTGTGATCTTCTCTCCTGTGCCAGGATCAGCCAATTCTTCCTCCCGCTCTGTATAATATCCCTTTATTTTTGCTAAACCATACATATCATCCAAAGGGGCGCTCATTAAGCATTCATCTGTATCACATTTTATTTCCTCCCCCTTTTTCACTTTTTCCTCCAGTTTTTCTTTTTGATCCTCAATGCCGGTCATCTGCATCATCAGGTCGCTGTTCTTATTCATTAGATTATTAATGTCCGCTTCCAAGCGGGCGATCTCATTGAGAGAATTGAATGATCTTTCTTTTTCCGAAGAATACATGGCAAAAAGAATGCCAGCGGCGGTCAAGCCGACGATAGCAATGATCAAAAAAACGATGTTTGGTACTTTGTTCATATTGTTTGTGTATATTAAAATGTATATTAAAATGTACATTTAAATCACCCAGCGCGGGCGGGAATCTAAAAAGTATTCACATTATTCAGCTGGATTCCCGCATTCGCGGGAATGACGAAAAAAATTGTCATCCACCTTCTTCTCTCTTCCACCGTCATCCACCCTCTTTTCTCTTCCACCGTCATCCCCGCGCAGGCGGGGATCCAGTTAAATATTTTTAATCAATTCATCAAATAGATCATTCCAATATGGATTATCCTTCTCAATCAAATTTAACTTCCATTTTCTTCTCCACTTTTTTATGCATTTCTCCCTATGAATAGCCATTGCTATATTTCCATACACTTCATAATAAACCAGCTTATCAACGTTATATTTTTCTGTAAAACCTTTGATGGTTTTTTCTTTATGCTCCTGGACTCTTTTGATCAAATTATTAGTTACTCCTACATATAAAGTTCCATTTCTTCGACTAGCTAAAATATAAATATATGATCTTTTGTGCATATAATTCTGGATTCCCGCATTCGCGGGAATGACGAAAAAAATTGTCATCCACCTTCTTCTCTCTTCCACCGTCATCCCCGCGCAGGCGGGGATCCAAAGCAAGACCTTAGACCAAGCTGTCTTGTCCGGGCTTTTGCCTGCCCAAATGTTCATAGGCCAGCCTGGTAACCAAGCGCCCTCTGGGGCTTCTGTCCAAAAATCCCAACTGCATCAAATAAGGTTCATAAACATCTTCAACCGTGGACATCTCTTCTCCGGTGGACGCCGCGATCGTATTCAATCCGACCGGACCGCCGCCGAATTTATCTATGATCGTTTCCAAGATCCTCCTATCCACGTGGTCCAAGCCCAGCTCGTCCACTTCCATCATATCAAAAGCCGCTCTGCAAACCGGATCGTTCAGCCTTCCGTCTCCTTTGACCGCGCAATAATCCCGTACTCTCTTTAAAAGCCTATTGGCCACTCTCGGAGTTCTTCTGGCTCTTTGCGCGATAGCGATCGAAGAATCACGATCTATATCAACCCCTAATATTCCCGCGCTTCTCTCAACTATCCTTTGTATGTCCTCGGGTTCATAAAAATTCAAGTGGTGGTGGACTCCGAATCTGTCCCGCAAAGGAGCGGAAAGAAGACTCACCTTGGTCGTGGCTCCGATTATGGTAAACTTGGGCAGGTCGATCCTGACCGTCCTGGCTCCCGGACCTTTGCCGATGATTATATCCAAAGCATAATCTTCCATGGCCGGATATAGGATCTCTTCGATCGTCTTGTTCAATCTATGTATCTCATCGATGAAAAGGATATCGCCTTCTTCCAAATTCGAAAGAATGGCTGCTAAGTCGCCTGATTTCTCGATAGCCGGCCCGGTGGTCACGCGGATGTTGGCTCCCATCTCGCGAGCGATCAAATGAGCCAAGGTGGTCTTTCCCAATCCCGGAGCGCCGTAAAGAAGGACATGCTCGATCGGTTCGTTCCTGCCCTTGGCCGCCTCGATAGTGATACTGATGCTTTCTTTGACCTTATCCTGTCCGATGTAATCAGTGATCGCTTGCGGACGCAAAGTAGTATCCAGAGTATTATCTCCGTTTGCTTCCTTAGCGCTTATTAATCTTTCTAAATTTTCGTCTTCCATTTATTCGATATTATAT
>WJLG01000039.1 GCA_014728685.1 Candidatus Falkowiibacteriota bacterium | reverse complement strand
GTGACCAAGCCATCGACATTGGCCAATTCCTCCATAGCCTTGCGCGCAACTTCCAAACAATCATCCTGGGAATCATCCAATGACTCTTGATAGCGGTCAGGCGACTGCAGATAGCCGAAAGCGCGGGCCAAAGCCGGAAAAACCTTGGCTCTTCCCCGAGCCGCACTGATAAAAACACCATAAGATTCCAAATGAAGGAGCTCATCCAATAAAACTTTGTCATGAATAGTGAATTTTTTAACTACCGGATTCGGATAAGTTATACTTTGATCCAAATCATCGCCGATTTTTTTGATATTGGAAACGGAAAATCTCCAAGAATGTTCACCGGCATAAAGCTTATCGGTTGAGATCACTCCTCTGACCTCTCTTTCGGATTTCGCCCAGACCGATCCGGTAAAGACTTCGTGGATCTTTTTGCCTGAAAAAGTATCAGTGATCTTCAAATCTCCGCCGCGGACCGCTCCATCTCCGGAACTTTTCAATTTCAACGAGAACCATTGATCGCGCCCGGTGATCATCCCATCCGGAACCGCTATGGAAGACAAGCTCAAAACAGCCGGAGCATGATCGACCGTGAATTTCAAGCTTTTGCTTGCCTTGGTCCACTCACCCTTATACGGTAAGCGGCTTACGCCTTTTTTATCTTGAACTTTATAGACCAAGTAGCTCAACTCCAGGGATAGATCATATTCTCCAGGATCGACCGATCTTTCAAATTTAAGTTTATACCATTTGTCAGAGACCTTTTCGACCTTCAATCCGTCCGATTCTCTGATCGGCAGATCACCGATCTTCAAACTATCTATATAAAAAGAATTAGCCAGCCTATGTCCATAGTCTATCTTTTCCCGGCCTTTTACATCAGCTTCAAAAACGATCTTCTCTCCACTATGAGCCGGCTGAGGTGTGATCGATAGCTTCTCTATGCTTAGTTGGATATTCGGATAAGGCTCGATCTTGATCCGATCCGAAACGCTGTTTATGAATTTCTGCTTATAATAAAGGTCGGCGCTTATCGTATGCTCGCCCTCGATAGCGATCCAGGGGTCGCTTGCCTCCATTGGATAATTCTCATAATGTCCGGGGATTTCCGGACCCTGAAATATCCCCAATTCCTCTCCGTCCACCTTAACTCGGACGAAATAATCCCGGCTCTTGGCTTTCATATCGCCGTGATTATCCAAAGCCAGACCGATAAAAGCCTCTTGTCCGCCTTTTATATATCCGCCTTTCAAACCGATGCCGGACAATTTAAGCTCCGGTTCGCTGGTAGTGCTAACAACAAAAGATCTTCTTTCCTCATGGATCTCTATTGTTTTCTCATCAGCCACATCAGACAACACCGCTCCGATCTCCACCAGGCCGGAACTCTTGGCCCTCCAATCGAATTCCAAAGGATCGGCATTAAAATCATTGGCTTTTACCAAAGTGCGGGGCAGATTCACATTGATCCCGAAGATCGACAACCGATAATCATTCGGACCGGCGTCTTCTTGCCCGGAATTAAAAAGCGAAATGGCAAAATGAATATTTTTCCCCTTAAGCATATCGATCTCTGTCGGTGCTTCATATATCTTCCCGTCAGCCACGGCGATGAATGAAGCTATCTTCAAACAAGCCGGGGATCTTACTTCCAATTGCCTTTGCTGAAACTCGTTTATGAATTCGACTTTTTCATCGTCTTCCCTGGGCGATAGAACCGCTTTGATCATATGCCGACCCGGAGCCGCTATCCATGAACGCGCGCCCATGGAAAGATCCTTGCCGGCTTCCAGGTCAATGCCCGGAAACTCTTTGGTCTTCTCATCATTGATAAAGAATTCTATGGCGTAAGTCTCGCCCGGCGCCTGGATCTCGCCGGCGTTCTTCACCTTAGCGCCTATGAAGACACTATCTCCTGATCCCGGATAAGCCGGATCGATGTTCAGGCTCTCGATCACCAATCTGGCCTTATTCACCTGAGCCGAGGAGCTCTTCTCGGCCGAGTTCCCGGTCTCGACATAGCTTTCTTTGCCTCCTTTTCCTTCTTTGAATTCAACTATTACCGCTTTAAAATTCATATTCCTTCCTTTGACTTTCCAGTCTATCGGCCCCAGCTCCACATATCGTCCCGGAATAAGGATATTTTGACAGCGCGCCACTCCGATGTCCTCGCCATTGGCATAAAGCTTGATCCCGAAACTGCCGGGTGCCAAAGGTATCAGGCCTTGATTATGAACCGTTATAAAAAATTCGGCCTTTTCCCCGCTCACCAGCCTCTCCGGCTTGAAGCGTATGCTTTGAGGCGGTATATGAAGCTTTTTGGTAAGAAAGCCTTTTGCTTGGGAGGCTTTCAAAACCCTAAGCAAGATCAGGTCAACAAAAAAACCGCTCAAAAAAGAAAATAGTGCTACCTTCGGACGCAAGACCCCGACAAAATCAACGGCTTTCAAAATATCAAAATGGATGGACAAAAAAAACAAGCAGGCAAATCCGACCAATCCCCAAAAAACAAAATCCAAAGATCGAAAAAATCCTGCTATAAAATTCAAAAAAGAAAACTTTTCAGCTGCCGGCGCGGACATCCTTTCCCGACCCAAGAATTTGGCCGCCAAAGCACCGGCTATTGCTGAAAAAATATGAGATAAAAAAATCATATCCTCCTTGAAGTGAAGTGTTTACCATATTTATTATAGCATATTCAACGCATATAAAAAAACAAAAATTGAAAAATAAAAAAGCCATAGCGATTAGCTCTTCCTGTGTGTTTCTGCGCATATATTTGATGGTAATTCTTAAGCAGATATTCCTGCCACCATATTATATGCGTTCTGAAACCAAAAGGTAACCCTAATTGCTGCAATTGTAACAAAAAAAGTCAAATAGTATCTTCAATGTTTTTTTCTTCTTCCTTTGAAAGATCTCTTTTTTCTAGAAAATCCACTATGTACCGAACCGTTATCTTTTGAACAGCGTATATTCTTGCCTTTATGCTCTCTTTTGTTCAAATTTTTAATTACCATCTCAGCGCGATCTTTCTCTACCGAAAATAAAGTGAATTGCGATCTTACATCTATCCTTCCAATACTTGCACCTTTCAATTCGCGGCTGGAATTTATCAAATGAAACAAAGCCTTGGGATCAAAACGATCCTTATGTCCAAGATTCAATTTTAAATTCGCCTGATCGCCCTTTTTTAAATATGATTTTTTCTCTCGGGCCGAACAATTCAGATCCCTATCTTTTTCGTCCAGCTCTATCAGACAGTTCAATTTTTCCGTAAGTATATGTTTGATAAGATCTTCTTTGAGCACATCGCTCATATCCTTGAAAGCCGACTGATAAAATTCATTATTTTTCAATTCGCTGTCATCGGTATTGCGAATATTGTTCAACAACACCTCAACTTGCCTTTTGATCACGTCGGTTTTGCTTGGAACTTTTTTAACTTCAAAATCCTTACCAATGGAATTTTCCAAATAGCCTATCCTTCGCTTCTCGCGCGGACTGACAATGGAGATCGAGATCCCGCTCTTCTGCGCTCTGCCGGTCCTGCCGCTTCTATGAGTATAGGCTTCGTCTTGATCCGGTAAATTATAATTGATAACATGGCTTAGCTCCTTTACATCCACCCCTCTGGCGGCAACATCGGTAGCTACCAATATCTTGATCTGTTTCTTTCTGAATCTATCCATGGTCTTGCTTCTCATCTCTTGGGAAATATCCCCATGCAAAGCTTCAGCCGCATATCCAAAACGCTTCAGCTCTTCGGCTGTGCTTTGGGTCTCATTTTTAGTACGGCAAAAAACTATTCCATATATATCCGGATTGTTATCCAATATCCTTTTCAAAGCTTCGAAGCGGTCTCTGTGATCGATAAGATAATACTCATGGCTGACATTATCCGCGCCGACATTTTTCTCGCCGATGCTGATCTCCTGGATGTCATGCATATATCTCGACGCTATTGAGCGTACGCTCTTTGACATCGTGGCGGAAAAAAGCAAAGTCTGCCTGGTTTCGGGCATTTCCGACAAAATGGCATCCAAGTCATCTTTGAATCCCATATCCAGCATTTCGTCAGCCTCATCCAAGACCACCCAAGTGATCGTACTTAAATTAAGAACTTTTCTCCTGATCAAGTCTCTCACTCTTCCCGGAGTTCCGACTACCAGATTGGCTCCTTTCCTGACCGCGCTTATTTGCCTGTCTATTCTTTCGCCTCCGTACACCGCGGCGATCTTGATCGATCTGGAATGCGACACGAATTTTTTCAAATTTTCAGAAGTTTGCAAACACAGCTCCCTGGTCGGGCAAAGTATCACGGCTTCCAATTCACCGTTCTTTTTCATTTTTTCTATTATCGGCAGACTGAAAGCGGCTGTCTTGCCGGTACCTGTCTGCGCCAAGGCGATCAAGTCCTTTTTTGATCTCAGAATATATGGAATAGCTTCTTCTTGGATCGGAGAAGCTTCTGTAAATCCCATTTCGTCCAAGCTCAGCAAAACTTCTTTGCTTAATCCGATGTCTTTAAATTTCATCATATTTTTTATATAAGTCCTTTGGCTTTTTTAGCCTTTTCGGTTTGAGTTAAAAATTCTTTTCTTAATCTTACGCTTTTGGGTGTGATCTCCAAAAATTCATCATCTTTCATTATTTCCAATCCTCTTTCCAGAGTCACCTCTGTCGGCGGGGTCAAAATGATCGAATCGTCCGATCCGGAGGCTCGGACATTGGTCAGCTTCTTGCCCTTGATCGGATTGACCCACATATCGCCTCCCTTGGAAACATCCCCGATGACCATACCGCTATATACTTCGGTATTGGGACAGATATAGATCCTTCCTCTTTGTTCCAAATTCCAGATGGCATAAGCCAAGGCTTTTCCTGTTTCCATCGAGATCATCGATCCCAATTCGCTTTTCACTATATCGCCCGCGTATTCTTTGAATCCGATCACCCGGCTGGTCAAAATACCTTCTCCTCTGGTATCGACAATGAATTCACCTCGATAACCGAGAAGTCCCCTGGTCGGCACTTCAAAAACCAGGCGTTGATGTTCGTTTTCAGCTTTCATATCGACCATTCTGCCCTTTCTTTTTGAGATCTTTTCGATTACCGCTCCTGCCATGTCCGAAGGAACATCGACGATCACTTCTTCGTATGGCTCCACTTTTTTGCCGTCTTCTTCTTTCACGATGACTTTCGGCTGTGAGACTTGCATTTCAAAACCTTCACGCCTCATATTCTCGAGCAAGATGGCAATATGCAGCTCGCCGCGGCCGAATAATTTATAATTTCCGCCTTCGTTATTGAAATTTATCTTCAGTCCCACATTGACCTCCAATTCTTTTTCCAGCCTTTCTCTCAATTTGCTTCCGGTCACATGCTTGCCTTCTTTTCCGGCAAAAGGAGAATTGTTTACCATGATATCAAGCGAAATGGTCGGCTCATCGATGCTGATAGCCGGCAAGGCTTCTTGATCTTCATTTTCACAGATCGTCTCTCCGATGAAGATATTGAGCAAACCGGCTATCATGACAATATCACCAGCCTCGGCTTGAGCGACCTCCTCTCGGTCCAATCCTTTGAAAGTATAAAGTTTGGTTATTTTCCCGGTCCGTGCTTCGCCTTGTGCGTCTTTGATGATCACGTTCATGCCGGAGCTTACCTTGCCTTCATAGATCCTGCCTATGGCCATCCTTCCGACAAAATCATCATAAGCCAAATTGAACGGCTGCATCTTCAAAGGCTTGGCGCTCTTTTCTTCCGAAGAAGCCATTTCCACCTTGTCCAATATTAGATCAAGCAAGGGCCTAAGATCTGAACTTTCATCATTTAATTCCTTTTTGGCTATGCCGTCCTTGGAGATCGCGTAAATAGTTTCGAAATCAAGCTGATCATCACTGGCGCCCAGATCCATAAAAAGCTCCAAAACCATATCATGTACTACCGCGGGTCTGGCGGCCGGCTTGTCTATCTTGTTGATCACGACTATCGGCTTAAGCCCGAGTTCAAGGGATTTTTTAAGCACGAATTTCGTTTGCGGCATAGGACCCTCCTGAGCATCGACCAAAAGCAAAACAGAATCGATCGATCTCAAGATGCGTTCGACTTCTGAACTGAAATCAGCATGGCCGGGAGTATCCACGATATTGATCTTGGTATCTTTGTATATAAGAGAAGTGTTTTTTGAATAGATGGTAATACCCCGTTCTTTTTCCAAAGTATTTGAATCCATGCTGACATCTTCTCCGGCCATATTGGTTTGGCGCATCAAAGCATCCGTCAAAGTCGTTTTTCCATGATCCACATGAGCAATGATAGCTATATTTCTTATTTCCATATTTTTCAATAAAAATATCTCGCCTGAAGCGAGATCCTCTATAAAGGATAAATTGATTTACTTCTATATATTAAAGCATTTTTTTCAAAAAAAAGCAAGTGGCAAAAATAAAAGATCCTCAGATCTTGAACCTAAGGATCTTAAAAAACAAATTTTAGCGCTCCATCATGAAAATTATCTTTTTTCCTTCCATATCATAGTATTCGATACCTACGCTGGGGGCCTCCATTCCCTTTTCTTCAAAATACTTATTAAAAACCGGATAAACCTTCATCGGGCCGAACATATATGACATGATATTCTTGATAGGAAACTCGGCTGTCAAATAATCTTTTTCTTCCAAAGTCTTGAAATTGAATTTATCTTGATTCTCATCCATTTTGGCCATGTCTTCTTGGGTGATGATGCTGCCGACCTCGCTTCTCAATTTATCCTTCTCGACTTTCTTCGGATCCCCATAATAAATGCCCAAGCCGTGCTTGGAGTCAAATCCGGCTTCGCGCATTTTTTTATCAAGCTCCATCATGGGTTTGCCCACTCCGGAATACGGCCCGATATGTTCTACATAAGCGAAAGTGAAAGGGCCTTTCTTTTCTTCTTTGATCTCAACTTTTGAGAACATTCCCATATAATACAAGAATGCGATCACTGCCACGATCACAATAGCAATGACAATTAATGCGATTTTCATTTTCTTATTGATTATTTTTATATCTTCTATTCTTTAAAAAGGCTGAAACAAAAAATATCAACCAGATCGCTACCAGCAAACTATCGGCATTGATCCCGCCCTTGGCAATATATATATGAACTCCGGTAAAGATAAAGGCCAGGTATGAAAAATTCTGTATCCTTTTCCAATTTCTTTTTAATATTTTTTGCGAAAGCAAATTCGAGGTCAAAAACGGCAATAGCAAAGACAGTAGAGCCAAAGTCCCCCAGCCGAAAAGTCCTTTCAGATCCCAGGCTCTTGGTATCAAGAAAAAATCCAAGCCCTTGCCGGCCAAGTTCAAAAACAAAGCAACATGTAAAAAGGCGGACAAGCCGGCTGCCCAGCCCAAATACTTTCTTAGAAAAAGAAAGCTCAAGCCTGCTTCCCAGCCGATCACCTGAAAGAAAGGGCGCATTATCAAGATCACAAAGATCAGTATCCAAGCTACTCTAGCAAACAAAGTGTGCGGAGGAAATTTTCTCCAAAGCTCATTTTTTTCATCTGCCTGTTCTTCTTGTTTGGACGGCAGCTCTTTAGTATCGACCGATCCGGAGACAAAAGCCTTCTTTTCCTCAAAGCTCATTTCACCCCAATTCTCTGGCTGTTCTTTGCCCAGTTTTCTAAAAAATTCATCCAAATCTCCGGCATCGCCCCGGTACTTGCCGTCTTCGCCTGGGTCCAAGCCCAGCTCTTCCAAATGATCAAATCTCTCCTGGCGGCTCATTTGGCCCCAATCGACCGGCATCTCCAAGCCGATCTCATCAAAGATCTCCCGGGCTCCGGAAAGATCCTTTTTGGCCAAGGCCGGCATTGCCAAGCACAAAGCCAGCAATATTATAAAAGCAAATTTTCTCATATAAATGTAAGTTATTATTCAAAAAAGCCCTTATCCAGATCAGCGGAATTCGAATAACCCCGGCTTTCCCAAAAGCCTTTATACTCATCATTCTCGGAAAATTCTATTTCCGTGATCCATTTTATCCATTTATAGCCCCACTTGCTCTCGGCCACCAGCTGGAAAGGAAAGCCTCGCTCAGGCGGAAGCTCAAGGCCATTCATTTTGTAAGCCATTAAAATATCATTGTCCATTATGTACTCGGTCGGAAAAGAAGTTGAATAGCCGTCATGGGCATGAAAGATCACGGTCGAAGCCTCAGCCGGAATATCATCTCTGTTGATAAGCTCTTTCAAAAGCACACCCTCCCAAAGGATGGTGGCGCTCCAACCCTCGACGCAATCAAGGCGCACAACCTTTTCATAGCTCTGCAGATCATCGACTATTTCATTATAAGTATATTCTTTTTCTCCACCTGTTAACCCTTTGACCTTTAAGCGATAATCTTCCCTATCAATATATTGGGGACCCTTGATGGAATTCTCTCGAAAAGCATTGATCGAGGATAAATTCTCTCCCTGATACTCCCTGATCTCCACCCCGGCCAATTCTTTGTTCGTATATGTAGGCTTTTCAAAACCTTGAAGATAAAAATAAATAGCCGCCAGGATCGCCAATAGCGCCGACACGCTCATTAATAAAGATATAAAAGCTGTTTTTTTCATAAATAAATAATCAATTAGTACTTATTTAATTATATAATCTAAAGCAATAAAAAACAAATAAAGATGTTGACGATGAATAAAGGCCCGGGGCGTTTTAGCCACGAGCCTTTTTATTTGATATTCCCTTTCTTCTCTAAGCGCCACTTTCCTTTTTCCTTGTCCATAGCCCTCCTTTCATCCTGTCGTATTGTTCTTTCACAGCTGTCCAGCCAGCCCTGATGACCGCCTCTTGCTTATTCATCCTTTTATCTCCGATTACCTGATAAACCAACCAAGCGTTTCTGGATGTGTCCAAAAATGTCTTCTGCGCTGATGGCGACAATCTTTTTCTGATCCTTACGGGAATATCTAATTCTTTTTCATAGGGCATAGAGGGGATTGTTTTATTTTTTATGGGTTTATTTGAAATACACGGGCACTTCCAAAGAATCGGCATTATCCGGCAAACCGGAAGGATTACTCTTCTTGATTATTAGAGTCCCTCTAGGAATAAAATTCTCCTCTGTCAGATCGAATTCCAACTCAGATCTGAAAGAATGCAAACCGTCGCTCATCCAATTCTCACTGGTCATAGCCGGGGCTTCGGCCATTATCCTGCCGTCCCAATCTACTAAGACCACCGGGAAACTAGCCTCAAAAAACCAATTATTCTTAGCTTCTCCCTCCACCACCAAGGGTGAAGACACGCTCTGTCCTAATTTCGGAGAATGCACTTCTACCAAGCCTTTTTTTTCAGAAACACTTTTTTGCTCATCTGTAACCTCAAAATCATCCACCATCTTCTCTGCTAAATCTTCATATTCTTCTCCGGACACGAAATAGCTGACATCAAAAACCTCTCCCGGATAAACAAGGGCCACCTTATGCCTATACTCGCCTAAACTACTGACAGTGAACGAATAGGTGAACTGCTCATGCTCGGTTTCCAAGGAAACTTCTTCCAATATCTTTCCTCCTGCACCCTCAGCTGGTTTGGCCAATTCTCGGCTGAATTCTTCCAATGTCTGCTCTTGAGGGAAGCTAAACCTGGAAATCAATACTCGGATACCATCATAAAGTTCGGTGCCGGAAGCTTGGTCTGAACCGATCAATATGAATTCCACGCTATTGGCTCTTTCTTGGCTCACTTTCATACTATCCGGATAAGGAATTGAAAATCCCAGGTCATCATCTATATGTTCTTCCCAAATTAACGATCCGTTTTGATCTTTTTGCTCGTCATCTTGCAATTGGCAAGTGAAGGCGCAAACTTGAGCGCAAATAGCGGCATCTTCCGGGCAAACAGTTCCGCAAGCATTGAAAGTCCCGCCTCTCTGCTCGCAATCTTCCCGATAAAGGTATTTGGTCTCATCATCTATGTTCGTCGTATAAACCAGCTTGTTTTCGAGTCTCTTATCTATCGCTACCTTCTCCCCCTGGTTGTTTTGTCCGCCTATCATATCCGCCCAAAATACCAAGTAAAAAATATATAGAACGGAAACAAATAAAAGAATAGCGATTATTATAGCTCCAAGTTTTACTTTTTTTGTTTCATCTATTCTCATTGATCTTATCTTTTATTTTTTTAACTCCGATCAGAGCAGCTGTTATCGCTGCTACCGCGCCAACGCCGGCCCAGATCCTTTTCTTTTTATTGTCGTCCATATTATCATACTTTTTTTTCATCTCTTTTATCTTGTTATTGATCAGAACTACCTTTCTCTCTATTTCATCTATGGCTTCCTTGCTCTTGTCTGCTACCTTGGCCGCCTTTCCAGCGTGGTCATTTTCTCCGG
>WJLG01000038.1 GCA_014728685.1 Candidatus Falkowiibacteriota bacterium | reverse complement strand
GTCCGCCCCTGCCCTGGCAGGTTTCGGGCGGGCTATAAGGCGCACAAATAAAAATCCTGCGAAAGCAGGATTTTTATTTGTTGCTGCCTTATAGATAGTCTCGAACCTAAAGTGAGCAAGGTTTCAAATTCGGCTAATATTGACTGATTAATTTTTTTAGGCTATTATATAAATACGATTATCGAATTAGGGATGATCTGTTTAATATTTAATCATACTTGATCTTACTATGTCAGTACCAAAGAAAAGAAGGACAAAGGGTTCTGTAGGCAGGAGGAATTCTCACAGCGCTTTGAAAAAGAATTCATTGAAAAAGTGTTCTAATTGCGGCCAGGCCGTACCTCAGCATCAGGCTTGTCCTGCTTGCGGTACCTATAAGGGCCGTGATACAAAAAAGAAAAAAGCCATTAAACCTGAAACTAAAAAATCTAAATAGTTTTAGGTTTTTTGTATATTACAAATATATAATGTATTCATGGTCCATTTCTATGGATCATGCCTCATGATCTTTATGTCAAATCGCCATTTAGCCAGAACGATAGCCATGCAGACTTTGTTTGCCTGGGATTTCAATGGTTGCCAAAATGATAATATCGATGAAATGATCAAAAGCAATTTTGATAATTTCGCGCCGGATTTTGATGATAACGGTTTTGTCGAAGCCAAGGTTAAGGGCGTCATAGAAAATCAGAAAAAGATTGATTCACTGATAACAAAATACGCTACCGAATGGCCCCTGGAGCAGATCACGATAGTTGATAGGAATATTCTTCGCATCGGCGCCCATGAGCTTCTAATGGAAGATGATATTCCTCCGAAAGTGGCCATTAACGAAGCCATCGAAATAGCCAAGACCTTTGGCGGCGAATCTTCAGGCCGTTTCGTGAACGGTGTTTTGGGAGCGATGTATAAGCACGAGCTGGATGACGATGATAAAGAAGATTGAGCTTAAAAGATAAACAATAAACATAAATTGCTATATTGTTGGATCGTTAAATTGCTTTGCGGGCAATTCGACAATTCAATAGTTTAGCAGTCATATTTATGGCTGAACTAAAAAAACTCGAAGAAAAGATTGGGATCGATTTTAAGAACCCTAATCTTTTGAAGCAATCGATGGTTCATCGTTCATATTTGAACGAACATCATGATTTTTCCCTGGGTCATAATGAAAGATTGGAATTCTTGGGCGATGCGGTTTTAGAGATAGTCGTTACCGAGCATCTTTTTGAAAATTATCCGGACGAACCGGAGGGCGAGCTTACTAATTGGCGCGCCAGTTTGGTGAATGCTAAGATGCTTTCTAAAGTAGCCAATGAACTCAAAGTCGAAGAACATTTATTTCTCTCCAGAGGTGAAGCCAAAGATAAGGATTCCAAGGCCAGGCAATATATTTTGGCCGATTCGATCGAAGCCTTGATCGGAGCGATATATTTGGATCAAGGAATAAAAAAAGCCGAGAAGTTCGTGGTCAAATTCATCCTTTCCAAATTGGATAATATTTTAGAGAATAAGCTTTATTATGATCCCAAATCCAGATTCCAGGAAATAGCCCAAGAAAAATACGGTATTACCCCTCATTATAAAGTCCTTTCCGAGACCGGCCCTGATCATAAGAAGGTTTTTGAAGTCGGTTTGTATCTGGGGGCGGAATTCGTAACTAAAGCCAAAGGCTCTTCCAAGCAAGAGGCCCAAGTGGAATCCGCTAAAAAAGGTCTTGAGAAAAAAAAGTGGTAATAATATAATTTTATATCTATGTCTTTTGATATCAAGGAGGTTTTTGCCGCCGCCAAAAGGAATAATGCTTCAGACGTGCATTTGGTTGTTGATCTGCAGCCGATCTTGAGGATCGACGGCAATTTGGTCCGTTTGAAAAAATTCAGCAAAATAAACAATAAAGATCTTACTCAGGCCATCTATTCGATCATTAACGAGAAGCAGAAAAATAAATTCGAAGAGCAGAAAGATCTTGATTTTGGATATTCTTCCGCCAACGTGCGCTTCAGGGTCAATATCCATTATGAAAAAGGCAAGGTCGGCTTGGCCGCTCGCTTGATAAGCGAAGAGATTCCAACCATGGAATCGGTGGGGATGCCGGCAAGCATAAACAGTCTGCTGGATAGCGGTGATGGGCTGGTGCTGGTGACCGGTCCGACCGGCTGTGGCAAGTCAACCACGTTGGCGGCCATGGTCAATTATATCAATTCCAACTACGGCCAAAAGATAATCACCTTGGAGGATCCGACGGAATTCATTTTCAAGCCGGATAAGAGCATCATCGTTCAAAGGCAGCTTGGTACCGATATACCTTCTTTTGCCAGCGGGCTCAAACATGCTTTGCGCCAGGACCCGAACGTGATCATGGTCGGCGAAATGCGCGATCTGGATACGATTGCGGCCGCGATCACTTTAGCGGAAACCGGCCACTTGGTACTGGCGACATTGCATACTCATAATGCCGCTCAGTCGATCGACCGTATCATAGATGTTTTTCCGCCTTTTCAACAGAACCAGATCAGAGCTCAGCTTTCAATGTCTTTAAGAGCGGTGATATCACAGAGATTGATACCTAGGGCCGGCGGCGGTCGGATTGCCGCACGCGAGATAATGCTCAATAATTCAGCGGTGGCCAATCTGATCCGTGAGAATAAGCTGGCTCAATTGAAAAGCATCATCGAAACCAGCCAAGCCGAAGGCATGATAAGCTTTGATCGCGATATCAGAAATCTGCTATCGGAAAAATTGATCGAAAAAGAGGTGGCTGATGCCAACATAAAAACATTGTAATCGATATTATAAATTCTATTCAAAAGCGTCCGCGATATTGATCGGACGTTTTTGATCTTAATGCCCGTTTTTTCATTATTTTTAACAAAAATTTATCATTTACCCTTTGGCATTTAGTATCGGATTTTAGCCCTTGACATTTATTTTTATTAATGTATAATAACTAACATCGAATTTAACTTCGAGATATATGAAAAATCGTATATTAACCACCATTAAGCCAAGCAGTTAGATGCGTTGATTTTTTGCCGTTTCGAACCGCTTGGCCAGAAGCGGTTTTTTTGAACTTTAAAGACTTTTCTATAAAAATATTATCAATTCAAACATTAGTTCAAGCTAGTGTTTGAACAATGATATTTTTAGAACTTTGACATTTGAATATATAGAAGAACGAGCAAACAATTATTTTATTGCAATAAGCAACACATTTTTAGAATCAAAAATGTGGGAAGATCTCGTAAGGGCATATGGTGAATGCCTTGATATAAGAAGACGATGAAGGACGTAGCAGCCTGCGATAAGCTTCGGTTAGGTGGCAAGCAACCTTTGATCCGAAGATTTCCGAATGGGGAAACCTGCCTTGTTGAAGACAGGGCGCCCCTCACTATTTTTCGATGCTGAATAGTTGATATTTCAATCATTAAAATATCAATAGAAACAAATAAGTTTATTCGGACACGGAAAATAGTGAGGGGGGATAACCCGGTGAACTGAAACATCTTAGTAGCCGGAGGAAAAGATAACAACTGTGTGCTTCGCTTATACTCAAAATTTTCTTAATTTTGCGTATAAGCGAAAGCATTGATTCCCTAAGTAGTGGCGAGCGAACGGGGAAAAGCCTAAACCTCATAAACCGCGTTTAGAAAAGCCTTCGGGCTGATCTGAACAGAAGGGTCCAGGCCCACATGTTTATGGGAGGATGCAAGACATAGGCTTCCACCCCCTGGAAAGGGTGGGGTAGAGATAAAAGTATGACTTCAAGTTGAACAAAGCTGGAAAGCTTTGGCCAAAGAGGGTGATAGCCCCGTAAATGAAAGAAGTTCATTGCTCTACTGTTTATGTTCTTAAGTAGTGCGGGACTCGTGAAATCCCGTATGAATCCGGGTCGACTATGATCCAAGGCTAAATACTTCTTATAATCGATAGTGAACTAGTACCGTGAGGGAAAGGTGAAAAGCATCCCTGCTAGGGAGGTGAAATAGTACCTGAAACCATATGCTTACAAAGAGTCGGAGTCCCTCACCATTTTTCGTGAATTTATATAGTGTAAATTCTATTCGTGGAAAATGGTGAGGGATGACGGCGTGCCTATTGAAGAATGAGCCAACGAGTTTGCTGTATGCGGCTTGCTTAACCCCGTTTCGGGGGAAGGCACAGTGAAAGCGAGGGTTAACCCCCGTTCGTCGCATACACAAGACCCGAAGCCGGGTGATCTAACCATGACCAGGTTGAACTTCGTCGAAAGACGGAGGGAGGACCGAACCCACTAGTCGTGCAACACTAGGGGATGAGTTGTGGTTAGCGCAGAAATTGTAATCGAACTCGGCAATAGCTGGTTCTCCTCGAAATAGCTTTAGGGCTAGCGTTAGATGCTGACTACCGGGGGTAGAGCACTGAATGAGGCAGGAGCCGCAAGGTATCCTCCTTAACCAAACTCCGAATACCGGTAGGTGTAATCTAGCAGTTAGACTGTGGGGGCTAAGCTTCACTAGTCAAAAGGGAAACAGCCCAGACCGCCATCTAAGGTCCCTAAATATATGCTAAGTGTGAAAGGTTGTGTCGCGACTGCGACAACTAGGAGGTTGGCTTAGAAGCAGCCATCCTTTAAAGATAGCGTAACAGCTCACTAGTCAAGTTGTTTCGCGCCGAAAATTTATCGGGGCTAAGCATATTACCGAAGATGCGGATTCCATGTTTACATGGAGTGGTAGAGGAGCATTCTTATCAGCGTTGAAGTCGGATCGTGAGGTCCGGTGGAGCGATGAGAAGCGAGAATGTTGGCATAAGTAGCAAAAAGGCAGGTTAAAACCCTGCCCACCGAAAGCCTAAGGTTTCCTGGGCAACGCAAATCGACCCAGGGTTAGTCGGTCCTAAGATGAGGCCATTGTAGTGGTGGCGTAGCCGATGGATGAGCTGGTTAATATTCCAGCACTACTTATATTTTCCAATGGGGGGACGGAGTTCTAAATTTCAAGCGTGCTACTGGTATGTGCGTTGCTTGCTTTAAGACCGCAGTTAGGTAAATCCGGCTGCATCCGGTCAAGAAGTTGGCAAAAGGTGTTTCCTTCGGGTTGCGCCAATTTGGGAGAAAGAGCTTCCCAGAAAAACCTCTAGGGTTAAGATATAAGTATCCGTACTAAAACCGACACAGGTAGGCGAGGCGAGAAGCCTCAGGTGTACGAGAGAACCTTCGCTAAGGAACTCGGCAAAACAGCGGCCGTAAGTTCGCAATAAGGCCTTCCCTCACCATTTTGAGTAGAACCGAAATCTATGAATTACTTAATTTCGCAGAAAAAGAGTATCCATAGATAAAGGTTATATCCAAAATGGTGAGGGACGCAGCTAAAGAGCTCAAGGGACTGTTTACCAAAAACACAGCTCTCTGCTAAATCGTAAGATGATGTATAGAGGGTGACGCCTGGCCAGTGTCCAAACGTTAAGAGGAGAGGTTATCCCTCACTACTTTGAGAATAACAAAGGATTAGAATTGATTTTTATCTAAAAAATAATTTAATTCTTAATAACAAGTTATTTCCAAAGTAGTGAGGGAGAAGCTTTGAATCCAAGCGTGGATGAACGCCGGCGATAACTATAATCGTCCTAAGGTTCTTTGACTGATAAATATTTTCGGTCAAAGAAGGACTGGGACGATTATGGATAAATTCGTTGCCTGTTCATAGCGCAAGCTATGACCGTCCTAAAAACTCAGCTATATGCGTGGAAATCCTCAAAAGATCCTTAGTACCAGCTTGGAAAGATCCCGAGCGGTAAAAATCTAAAGATACACGGGGAAAACGCGCAGGATCTAATTATTAATTTGATCCTCAGAGACTACCAACTGAGGTCCTGGTAAATATGAACTTAAATCCTTATTGGGTTACCGGTTTTTCAGACGGGGAAGGAACTTTTTATGTTGGGATAAACAAGAATGAAACAATGACTGCCGGATATCAGGTATTGCCTGAATTCAGGATAGTCCAACATAAAAAAGACATTAAACTTCTATATGCCTTAAAAGATTTTTTCGGATGCGGAGTGGTAAGAGTAAACCACGATAGCCGATATGAACTGAGAATAAGATCTTTAGAGCATTTAGAAAATGTGATAATTCCTCACTTTGATAAACATAAGTTGATGACCCAAAAACAGTTTGATTTCATTAAATTCAAAAAGATAATACGGCTAATGAGATCGAACAAGCATTTAAAGGCTGATGGTATCAAGGATATTATCGAGATATCATCAAAAATGAATAGACAGAATAAAGAAAAAGCCTTGAAAATAGTAGATGAACTAGGATAAAGAATAGTCCATGCCCGATATAAATATCGGGAAAGGTAATGAGCGAAATTCCTTGTCGGGTAAGTTCCGACCTGCACGAATGGCGTAACTACTTGAGCACTGTCTCAGCGAAGGACTCGGCGAAATTGCAAGACGAGTAAAGATGCTCGTTAACCGTAGCCGGACGAAAAGACCCCGTGAAGCTTTACTACAACTTGATATTGAGTTTGGGGCATGCATGTTCAGTATAGGTGGGAGATCTTCGGATCATCAGTGAGATACCACCCTTGTATGCTTTAAATTCTCACCCCAAGCCTTGAATCAGGATGGGGGACAGTGTCTGGTGGGTAGTTTGTCTGGGGCGGATGCCTCCCAAAAGGTAACGGAGGCGTTTACAAAGGTTGGCTATCTCGGAATGGAAACCCGAGAGATAGTGTAAAGGCACAAGCCAGCTTTACTGCAAGACCCACAAGTCGAGCAGTTGCGAAAGCAGAACTTAGTGATCCGACCGTTCGATATAGGACGGCGGAAGCTCATCGGATAAAAGTTACTCCGGGGATAACAGGCTAGTCACGCCCAAGCGTCCACAGCGACGGCGTGGTTCGGCACCTCGATGTCGGCTCGTCGCATCCTGGGGGTGGAGAAGCTCCCAAGGGTTGGGCCGTTCGCCCATTAAAGCGGCACGCGAGCTGGGTTCAGACCGTTCAGAAGCTGATAGATCGGCTTTTGAACCATCTGAACCCAGAGGTAAAGACATCATAAACGGCGGCGTATCCGAGCAATCGGATATTGATAAGCTGACTCATATCGATGGAATCCTGACAAGTTGATATTTAACCTGTCATATGTTAGGATAATATCGAGGGAAGTCGCTTATGCTTAAAAATATTTCTACTAACAAATTAGCTTATATTGCAGGCTTTTTGGATGGAGATGGAAGTATATATGTTAGAATGAAGCTAAACAATGATTACAGATTTGGTTTTCAAATCTCACCGTATATTGCTTTCTTCCAATCCAATAAGGCAAAAGGTAATTTCAGCAAGATCTGTTCAATGATCGGAATCGGTATAATCAGAGAAAGAAAGGATGGTATAATGGAATACACCATAAATAAGCAGAAAGAAATATTGGAATTTCTATCATTGGTGAAACCGTTTCTTGTTTTAAAAAAGAAACAAGCGGACCTTATGATAGAGATATTGAAGAAAAAGAATAATGTAGAAGATTTTGATGATTTTAAGCAGTTGGTTGACATGATAGAACTGTATAGAGAAATTAATTATTCACAAACGAGAAAAAAGCATAAGTTGACCCCGTAGAGACTTAAAAACTCAAGAAGAGTTTTTAGAGTGATATTATAAATATCGCTAAAACGTCAGCCTCCCGAAAAAATTTCGGGATGAAAGTATAGTCCATACGCTTAGTAATAAGCGATAATATGCGTAAGACAGGTCGGTCTCCTATCCGCTACGGTCGTGGAAACTTGAGAAGGCTCTTCCCTAGTACGAGAGGACCGGGAAGGACGAAGCTCTAGTGTACCAACTGTCCCACCAGGGGCACTGCTGGGTAGCTACCTTCGGTTTGGATAAGCGCTGAAAGCATCTAAGCGCGAAGCCGTCTTCAAGATTAGGTTTCATAGGTACGTGGGAGACTACCACGTTGATAGGCTCTATGTGTAAGTATGGCAACATATTTAGCAGAGGAGTACTAATATACCATTAGATTTTCCCACTTTTGTGGTTCTAAAAGTAAACAATTGCTCGTTCTTCTATATATTTGAATGTTATTAGTTATTTCGCCGATAGGCGAAATGACATAGATAGAAAAAATTCGCATGTCCCGCATTCGTAGCGCGGGTTTCGCCGATAGGCGAAATGACAAAAAGACATTATTGTTCTGGTGGTTGAAGCGAAGGGGGTACACCTGATCCCATTTCGAACTCAGAAGTTAAGCCCTTCAGCACCGATGGTACTCGGCCATGAGGCCCGGGAGAGTAGGCCGCCGCCAGAACAATGATGTTTTTTTATTAAGGCTTATCACCAAAGGCCGTATTCAATCTAAATTTTGTAGCGGGCAGAAGCTCTACGGCCATATTATAG
>WJLG01000037.1 GCA_014728685.1 Candidatus Falkowiibacteriota bacterium | reverse complement strand
TGCATATATTGCCGGCCTCTATGATCCGATGCGGGAAAGAATTTTTCAGGAAAGTATCAAGACCTTTGACGTCTTGATCGAAGTTCCTGAATTGATCAAAGTTCCTATCATCGGTAATGGAGAAAGTCTTGATCTGATGGCGAAGGCGAATGAAGAATACGATCTGGGCTTTGATGAAGCCTACCAGCGCCACTTCTTCGATCTCTTTGTCAACAAACTGAAGCGCGATCCTACCGAAGCTGAACTTCTGCAACTTCGTGAGATGTGTTCCAATCACTCCCGCCATGGTCTGTTTGGCTCAACCATTGTCATCAATAGTGAGACAATGGACAGAACCTTAATGGAAATGATCAAAGAGACCTGGAAGCAGAATCCTAAAGGATCTATGATCGCTTTCCATGACAACGCTTCGGCCATTACTGGTAGTATAGTTTCGGCTTTTCGGCCGAAACATCCAGGTCGTCCTAGTAGAATGATCTATCAGCAGATCCTGCAGCACATCACCTTGACCGTTGAGACTCATTGTTTCCCAACTCTCTGGTCCCCGTGGCCAGGATCGGAAACCGGTCTGGGTGGTTGTTTGCGTGATGGACTGGCTGTCGGACGCGGTGGTGACCATCGTTATGCGATTGCCGGCTTCTGTACGGGTAATCTCTTTATCCCAGGCTACGAAATGCCTTGGGAGAAGGGAGCACCTAGGTTCGAATCTGATGTAATGGCTTCACCCCTGCAGATCATGCTTGAAGCACCAGGCGGTGCTTGGTCATATGGCAACCGCTACGGTGTACCAGTAATCCAAGGTATTACCCGTACATTTGGTATGGTTATGCCCAATGGTGAACATTACGAATACTACAAACCGATCATGATGGCCGGCTTGGCCGGAGTGGTTGAGGAAGATCATATAGAGAAAAGGGAGGCAAAAAAACTTCATAAAGTAGTGGGCATCGGCGGTCCTGCATATTTGATCGGTGTTGGTGGGGGCTCCGGCTCAAGCAATGTTAGTGATGAAAAAGAAAGCCAACGCAACCTCAATGCTGTTCAACGTGGTGATGCCTTGATGGCTCAGCTTACCTGGCGGGTTATCCGAGCCTGTATTGAGCTTGGAATAAATAATCCGATCCGGGTAATCCATGACCAGGGAGCAGCCGGTCCTTGCGGTGTTCTAACAGAGCTTATCGAGAAGACTGGCGGCCAGATCAATCTTCGTCGGATCAATGTTGGTGATCCCAGCATGGGGGTAACTCAGATATGGATTGCCGAATATCAGGAAAGATACGGTCTTCTGATCGATCCTGACAGGCTCAATGTCTTCTTGAAAATCTGTGAACGTGAAGGTTGTCCGGTCGAGAATTTGGGTATGGTCAGCGGTGATGGTAAGATCGTCGTCTATGACGGTGATCCTGAATCCAAGATCATTGATCTGCCGATCGAGGAAGTCTTGAGTGGTTTACCCAAGCAGACGATCAAGGATTATGAACCTAATTTTTTAGGCGGACCCGTTAACATTCCCAAAGATCTTACCTTTATTCAGGCCTTGAAAAATGTTTTTAATTTACCCGCAGTTGGCAGTAAAGAATTCTTGGTAGATAGGGTAGATCATAGTGTTGGGGGTTTGGTGGTTCAAGGGCAACGTTGCGGTCCTTTGGGTCTTCCAATCTCCAACGTAGCGGTAGCAGCTTCCGGATACAGAGCAACAACCGGAGCAGCCAGCGCTATTGGTGAATGTCCGAATAAGACCATGCTCGATGCAAAGGCCGGTGTCAGAATGGCTGTAGCTGAAATGCTCACCAATATAGTTTCGGCTGGAGTGGTAGATAAAGAACAGATCAAAGCTTCAGTGAACTGGATGTGGGCAGCCAAAGGTATTCGTGGCGGCGTAGCCAAACTCTACTATGCCATGGAAGCTCTGAAAGAATTCATGATAAGTTTGGGTATAGCTGCTGACGGCGGTAAAGATTCAACTTCGTTGGCGGTAAAGATCGGCGAGAAGCTGATCAAATCACCTGAAACTTGCATGATCACAGGTTACGGTTATGTGCCAGATATCTGCCGAGTTTTAGCACCGGATATCAAACGCCCGGGCGAAAGTAGCCTATACTACATAGATCTGGGCGGTGGAAAATATCGCTTGGGAGGTTCAGCCTTTTTACAAACCCTTAAACAGATAGGAGATGAATGTCCTGATATCGATGATCGAAAACTCTTTCTTCAGACCTGGTTATCGATACAGAAAATGATCAAAACAGGAAATATACTTTCCTTGCATGATCGTTCTGACGGCGGTCTGGTGACGGCGATCCTGGAAATGGCTATGGCCGGTAATTGCGGCGTTCGGGTTAAACTTGAGGGCGATGTTCCTTGGGTCAACAAAATGTTTGCCGAAGAAGCCGGCTATGTGTTGGAAATTGCCGATGATCAGGCAGGTGTACTGAGCTACTTTGAGGAAAATCAAATTCCGATCAAGAAAATCGGACAAACTCTGAAAGAACAAGAGCTTTCCGTCAATTACAATGGCAATTCCTTGCTTTCAGACTCAACTGAGAATATTCTGAGTATTTGGCGGGAAACCGGTGTCCAGATTGATAGTCTGCAGGCGAATCCGGATTGTGTTACCAGTAGTTTCAATATCCGTGATCGCAAAGATTCTCCTTATAATCTTACTTTCACCCCCACCCCTGCTATTGGAATGATGCTTGAGGGAAAAGCGCCTAAGGTGGCGGTTATCCGCAACCAAGGAACGAACGGGGATCGGGAGATGATGGCAGCGCTTGAGATAGCTGGTTTTCAGGTCTTTGATGTGAATATGTATGATCTGACAACCGGGGCCACAAGTCTGAGGAATTTTCAGGGTATAGTTTTCCCCGGAGGATTCTCATATGGCGATGTTTTCGGTGCTGGCAAGGGTTGGACAATGCAGATACTGCAGGGCTTCTCCTCTGAGTTTAGAAATTTCTGTACTCGGGAAGACACCTGGATACTGGGTGTCTGCAATGGTTGTCAGGTGGGTGCTAGACTAGGTCTTGCCCCGTTTGATAGCTATAACCCCAAGAAACAACTGCTGTTTCTGCAAAATAAATCAAAGGCATTTGAATCGCGCTTTGTTCCAGTGAAAATATTGGACACTCCATCCATAATGTTTACTGGCATGGCCGGTTCAGTGCTTGGGATTTATGTAGCTCATGCTGAAGGCCGGGTTTGGTTCCCGGATCAAGAAGACATTCCTCGTATCAGCAACAGCGGTCTAGTTACTATGGCCTACGTTGACGAGCAAGGAGAAAAAACCGAAAAATACCCCTACAATCCGAATGGATCAGTAGAGGGATGGACCGGTTTCTGCGATCCGACCGGACGTTTCAACATAATGATGCCGCATCCGGAAAGAAACTTCTTACTCTGGCAGTGGCCCTGGCTTCCGGATGGATTCAAACACCTGGAAACCTCTCCTTGGCTGAGAGCTTTTCAGAATCTTTTTAACTGGTCTTTGGAAAACAGGATCAGATAAATACCGAAAGGAGAAATGCAAAACCCCTCACCATTTTTGATATATCAAAAATGGTGAGGGGTCTTTTTATTTGCAAGAACTTTTCAGATCAAAACCGAGATCAAATACACAAAGCTTATATTCTCTGCCAATGCCAAAGGCACGCCTAAAGTAAAATATGCTTTTCTAGTCTTATGCCTGAAAGCCAGCATGCCCAGCCAAATCCCCAGCGCGCAAAAACAGATCGCTAAAAACAAAAAATGCGCTTCAGGCACGCGTCTGGACCTGCGAACCGCTCGAGCCTTATCAATACCCATATAGACAAAAACAACCAGATTAACAAACAAGTAAGCCGAGCTTAGAGTGATGATCTTTATATCTGTGATCATTTCCATATGAGTTGCATCAAAAAACCGATCATGTCTAATCGGTTTTGAAAATTTATTTATATTCTGATTCTATTTCTTCTTTGGCTTTTTTCATTTCCCGATAGACTTTCGCCTCTTGGACCGTGAATCTCTTTTTCTTGCTTTTGGCTCGATCCAAATAAGATATGGAATTATAAATAATGGCATAAACACTATTCAGCACTCTTTCCGCTTTCTTCATCTTCTTAAAAGCCGCATTCCGGCAATGCTTGAGTTTGTTCTTCAAAATGACCACATAGATGAACAGCAACAAAGATAGCGCGGCTAATGATATGGACACTATCTGCCAAAAACTGAGATCGAATCTGGAAAACTTAAAGTCAAGAAACTCGAAACGATTGACCGTGGATATTCTGTTCTGCGAAACTTCTTCTTGCTCAGCCTTCACTTGCCCTTTATCCTCCTCTGCGACTAAGCTTGGCAGGTCTTCTTCCAAGTGGATATCTTGCTCCAAGATCGCCTGATTACCGGCCCGATCAAAAGCCGATACAGATAAAACATGATCGCCGGCACTTACTCCGTATAGTTGAAAAATATCTTCGCCTTCTTGCCAGATCACGGTCGAGGTCGCACCGTCGGTCTTGATGACATAATGGTCGATGCCGGATAGATCGTCTTGAGCCGACACTGAAAAACTACCGCTGCTGCTTGCCTCATCTATAGAAAGACCATAAGGAATAGCGGTGTCGATCTGAAAAGAAAAATGATCGATCGGCCCCCAAGACTCGGCATTCTTGGCCTGAGCATGCAGATACCACTGGCCGTCATCGAAATCTTCTATCTTTTTCGAAGCCAAACGATAATCATAATGCACTACCGGAGCGCTGGAAGCCGTTCTGTTGACCAAAAGCTTTATTTCGCGAACCTCTTCCGGCAATTCCCAATAAAATTCCGCTACTGTATCCGAATACCATTTATCCGACTCCGGATGAGTATATGATCTTATCTTGATGATATTCGATCCTTCGCCTTGGCCTTGATCTGCTTCTTCCTCTTGAGCTTCAGGCTCGGGCTCTTTTTGCTCCTCGGTCTTTATGGAAAAATCAGCTCCTTGAGCAGAGCTTATCAGATCCAATCCTTGGCCGTCGTTGGCCGATGCTTTGGAATAAAGATATTCTAAGACCGCTTCGCCTTCGGCTAAAGCTTTGAAATTAACGGTCAATATCTCTCCGGCCAAGCCTTTGAAGCCGGCATCAAGGATAACTCCTTCAAAATCGATCGTTCCTTGACGATTGGAGTAACTGGGGCCGGTCGTCCATAGATCGATAATGGAGTCGCGCTTCGAAACCGAAACCACTTCCAAAAGATCAGCCGGGAAATCAAAAGTGGCTGATATGGAATTCACAAATTCATCGGAAGATTCGATCATTAAAGAGACCGGAAAAATGTCTCCCGGCTTTCGCTCGCCGGTATTCGGATCAATGGAAAGCTCCGCTGCCTGCAAAACACCGGGAAAAAGAACGGCCAAGATCAAAGCTGTAAAAAAATATTTATTCAACACGCTTTTTGATTCAATTATTATATCGAAAAACAAAGATAGCTTGATCACAAGCTCTCATACTATATTATACCCTAAAATCAGCTTTTATTCAAAAACAAAAGCCCCTTAAGATCGAAACAAGCTTTTGGCAAATAACCCAATAGGTACTCCGTCATAAAAGCCGGAGATCATACCGGAAAGCTTATCTCAGTTCGAGAACCGAAACAAGATCCCATGCATAAAATTCGCCCTTAAGGCCCCGCCTTTCCAAACCACGGCCTGGAAAGATAAAGAACCAATATGTAAGATCAGGCAAAAGCTTGTTTAATAAGGAGCTTTCTAAATATAGTATAGCAGATTATCACCGGTTGCCAAAATCATTTTAAATATATATAATAAAAAGTAGCTTATGGAAGTGATAAACCTAAAAGAAAAACCGGAACAAATCGAAGAAAACATAGAAAAAACACCTGAAAAAAGCAAAAAATTCAAGGTGTTTTTAAGGTTTTTTTCATAC
>WJLG01000036.1 GCA_014728685.1 Candidatus Falkowiibacteriota bacterium | reverse complement strand
TCGAATTCTCGGCTCGGAAAGTCGGGCCGAGAGTATATATCTTATTAAAGGCCATAGCCATAGCTTCTCCGTTCAATTGCCCGGACACGGTCAAACCGGCTTTTTCACCAAAAAAATCCTTCTCAAAATCAACTTCGCCTTTGTCATTAACAGGGACTTTATCCAAGTCAAAAGTGGTCACATGAAACATTTCTCCCGCGCCTTCGCAATCGCTGGTCGATATTATCGGCGTATGCACGTAAACAAAACCTTTTTCTTGAAAAAATCTATGAATAGCAAAAGAAAGGACCGATCTCAGTCTGAAAACTGCTGAAAAGGTATTGGAACGGCCGCGCAGATGCGCGATCGTACGCAAGAATTCAAAGCTATGCCTTTTCTTCTGTAAAGGATAATCCTCGCTTGAAGGACCGGCGATCTTTATGCTTTCAGCCTTCAGTTCGAACTCTTGCCCCTTGGCCGGAGATTTGACCAATTCACCTGTGATCTCCAAGCCCGAACCGATCGCTATTCTCTCAATTTCGCTAAAATTAGATAGATTATTGTCAAAAACTATCTGTAAATTCTTGAAGAATGTCCCATCATTTAACTCGATGAAACCAAAATCCTTGGAAACCCTGACAGTCCTTACCCAGCCGGAAACATCGATCTTCTCTCCTAAAAAACTTTCATATTTTTTGTTTATTTCTTTGATCGTTTTCATAAAATTAAAATAAATTTACAATATTTATAATACTGGCAATCCGCTCAAAAATCAAGTATAAAAAAGGCCGTCTAGCGAACAAAAGTGTTCGTAGACGGCCACTGGCCATTGCGGCATTTTAATCAAGTATTACTATAGGTAACCGTTACGGTTACTGTTGCCGGAGCGCCAAGCGTGATGGTCACTATGGCACTCCCGGTTTGGCCCGGATCCACTGGACCGACAAACCTGAAGACAAGTTCGTATTTGACGTTGCCTTCGGCCGTCGGAGTTATTATTTTCTTCTCGGTCTCAAGGATACGAGTACCATCATCGCCAAAGGCAATGACTTGCACCTCATATTCTTGGCCAACCTCAAGGTTAGCACCGAGTGAAACCGACCCATCTTGCCAGCCGGCCGAATCAGCACGAATGTTACTAAGGTACAGCGCAAAATACTTGATCTTTGCGCTGATAGAATCTGGAATCGAATCCGATTCTATCTTAACTCCCAGCTCACTTTTGGTTGAGTTGATGTTCATGCTCACATTGGCTACCTCGCCTCCGGGAACATTAACCACCTCTTCACCTTCATGGAGCACATCATCGTTTGCTGCCACCGACCTTATGCTGATCCTCCAATCGCCCGGGCTCAAGCTATCATATTGCTTGAGTATTTCCAGGTCGCCATCACCGTCGCCGGCAACAGTATCGTGGATAGTAGAATCTGGCCCGGTTAGGGACAGATATACCTTCTCCACTATCAGAGGTTCGGCTTCTAAAGCCTTTGCCAGCCCTCTGGACGGCTCCATAAGCTTGCAAGCGAGAAAGATTGACCCGTCCTCAGATTCTGCTTTCACTGAGGTCGGGCTATCCACACCTGAGCAACCAACTCCTATGGCCACAATCACCGCAAATAAACAAAGAAGTTTCTTCATGTTCTTTGTTCCTTTCTTCTGTTGAATGTACAAATTGATCTATTCTAAAATTAACCTATTTTAGCCAAAAAGTCAAGTTTTTTTTGTTTTTATTATTTACTAATATTAGATAAAAAATTATAAGCATTCATATTTATATATATTTATCAGCAAAATTGTTGATAATTTCGAGCTAAATTACTTTGAAAAAGATCAAGATCGCCAAGATAAGCAAGCCAAAAACCGCCATTTTTTTCACATGCTTGAGTCTATATAAATATTTTGATAAATAGATGACCACTATCAATTGCACGATCGTTGCCAAGTAAATACCTGCTATAGCAAAAGCAGAGGTCCAAAAAGAACCAAGGAAAAGCGGTGTCAGCACAATAAAGTCATCAAGCAGAGTCACCAAAGAAGCGATAAACCCAATGGCTATCAGTTTCAAAAATCGAGCTCTGCTTATTTTTCGATTCAATTTGACCACTGTTGAATCGATCTTTTCTTTTCGTTTTTTCCCGAAAAGATCGAAATAGATACTTATAGCCAAAACCATTATCAAGATCGAGGTGATCAAATGAGTATTCGGCAAGTTATTAAGAAGCGAGGAAAATAACCAAGCCAAAACAATAGCCACGCTCACAGCCAAGAGGTTCCCCAAAGCAAAAGCGATCCTGCCTTTGCGGCTGCGAGTAAAGTGGGCTATGATCGGTATTCTGGTGACCACATCGTCAAAACTGGCCAAAGCCTTGGCCAAGATACCGGCGATCAAATATTTAACAGCTAAACCCATATGCATAATAATAACCTATATTCGATCAAATATCAAAAAAGCGCTCTTCAAGCGCTCTTTTGATATTTTAATTTCGCACCACTCTGACCACTACGCCGTTTATATGATAGCCGGATGATTCAAGGTCGTTCTTGTGGATCACTATCGGCGGCAATTTCTTGGTCGATTCCGATACCAGTCTGATCTCTTCATTTTCTTTGTCCTCATAAAATCTTTTCAAGTTAGCGGCATCGTCTATGATCGACAGCACATAATCGCCGTTCTTCGGGGTTTTGTTGTTCAGATCGATGACCACATAATCCCCTTCCCGTACCGGCCCGCCTTTGATATCGACCGCCTTATTCAAGGAATTGCCGACCGCCCTGACCACAAAAAGCCCTTCCGGCTTCTTCCTGTTCACGATCCTGGGCGAAACTTTCAGATAACCCATAATGCTTTCGTGGGCCAATTCGCAAGCAGCTCCGCAATTGGCCATACCCATGATCGGCAGATTGAAGATCTCATTGATCTCAAAGGCCTCAGGCTCGGCCACTTTGGCCTTTTTTGTCTTTTGATCTGCATAGATCAAGCCTTTTTTCTTGAGCTGGTCAAGGTGGTGCTTGACTTTCTGGACATGATCAACGTCCAAAAGCTCCTTGAGCTCGGTCAAGCTCATATTCAGGACGTCCTTGGTGCGAGCCAGCTCTAAAATTTTTGTTTGTGTTTTGTGCATACTTTTTGGAGGATAGATTTATTATACTTCAATTTTATCAATTGCTTGAAAACTTGTCAAGCTTGAATTCTTGAAAGACTTGAAATTTTTGTAAATAAAAAACCGTCCACTTATACAGGACGGTCGCACATCTTAAGCCGCTTTCTCCTTTTCGAAAATATCATTCCAAATAGGGCTTCCAAGGGTGTAGGCTCTTTGAAAATCCCCTCTTGTCTTTGGTAAAAAGGGCTTTATATGACTAGGGATCTTATCTAAAAAAGATATATACTCATCAAAACTTCCCAATTGGTTGTTTTGAAATATCTTAGTTAGATATAATTCACTGTAGTAATAGCCGTCATTACCATTATCCACGAATTTCCTATTAACACAATAGAAATGTTCATTATCGCCTCCTTCTCTGTGCTCTTGAGGAATCCAGTATTTCATTTTAGGCTGGACCGGTATATCTTTCGGCGCTTTCTCTTTGATCTTCAAAGTCGATTTTTTTGCTTCTCTTAACTCAGCTTCTAAAAAACCTATCTTTATTGTGAGTTCGCCGATCGTCTTATCCTTGGAGGCTGATCTTTTCTCTGTGCTCGAAACTTTGGCTAAAAGAGCTTCTAACTCCGCTTGCTTTTCCACAGCTTCACCCCGAGCTTTTTTAAGATCTTCTTCCAAACCTGTGCGCCGGGTGTCTTCTTGCCTAAGCTTTTTCATAAGCTCTTCGGTCTTTTGCTTGGAACTGCCACTATCCTTGATCAAAAAAAAACAGGGATCTTAAATAGCTGCTTAGCTCCTCATTTCTCCTTTCCGCCTTTGTCAATTGTCTACTGACCTCGGCAATATAAGCCTTAGAAGACCTTTTTTCTTCTTTTTGTTCTTTGACCATAGCAGATATTCTCTGGTCCTTGGTGCAGATCCTTTTCTCCAACCTCTCGATCCGAGAATTAAGCTTTTGAATAAAATCCTTGAGTTCTTTTGTTTCAAGCTCTCTTCTTTTAAGCAACGATCTGTTTACCCTGGTACAATCCTTGCATTTGCGGACAGCTTTGGGTCTTTTTTTAAAGTTTTTGTCGGACCGACCGCTATCTTTTGTCTTATTCCTGGTTATGTCTCGCCTGGCCTTGCGGGACTTATTTTCCGTTATCGAATAAAAATCCTCATGGCTTATCCGCGGATAAACCCTTTTAAGCTTCTTTGGCCAATACTCCTTTTCTTCGGGGTCAAGTCTTTCGCGGATCTCAAGGTAAGCCTGGTAGTCTATCAATTGTATACCAAATTCTTCAGCTTTGGACCTGGCTTGTTTTTTAAGCTCTTCATAATTGTGATAGCGATAGAAATGCCAAAATGAATAGCTTTTAGCATACTTCCTGACCTTGTCAGGACGCACGCACCACAGATCGGTCGAACCGGGATAAGTTTCTTCGGTTTTTTGCTTCACGGCCAGATAAGTCTCATAGCCGGTAATAGGCATGGAAAACTCGTCTGCCCTTTCCCAGAAAGTCTTTGTCTGATCGTAATAATCCATAACACAGTAATGCCTATAGCCTCTTTTGACAACTCCAAAGAAATCCGTAAAATCAAAAGGTTGAGTAGGAGCAATCTTATTCAACCTTGTCTTATCATTCCAGCGCAGAACAATCGTCTGTAGCTCCTGCGATTCTTTTCTTTGATACTCTTCCTTCAATCTCATACAACAGCTGTCGTATGACTTCCAACCGTTTATCTTCATCTTGAAAAGAACGATCAATTCATGAAAAACCTTTTTTTGCTCCTCATAAGAATACTTACTTATTTTTCTTGGGGGCATATAGAACTCCTTTTTTGATGGACATTTTTAAAGAACATTGGATAAAATTAACACTTTTTTAAAAAACAGTCAATCAAAAAAAGTAATACACGCACGCATTATCCCGGATCATTGACAAGCAAAGATATTTATGCTAATATTAGAGTGATGATAAAGTGTCATCAAATATTGAGTGTAGAGATAAAGTCGAATTTCTATCCTTAGTATTTAAAATTTATTTTATCTTTACATTTCATGCAAGGAACAATCAAAAAGCTTACTGACAAAAACTTCGGTTTTATTGCTCAGGACGGCAGTGATAAGGATGTTTTCTTTCACGCCAGCGGATTGAATGGTATCGATTTCAGCGAATTGAGAGAAGGTGATGCAGTTTCTTTCGAGGTCGAAGAGACTCCGAAAGGCAAAGCCGCTGTCAACGTTGTCAAAGCTTAATACTTTTCAACATAAAAACAGATCCTTTAGAGGGGTCTGTTTTTGTTTGCCTATTTTTTCTTTTTCTTCTTGGCCTCGAGCATCACGCGCTTGGCCTCCAGCCTTTTGGCAGTCTTATGAGAATGAGTTTTCCTTCTCTTGCCTACTCCTGTGCTTCTTTTTGCCATATTGATCGGTTTATTTTAATTTATTATTTAATTTAAAAATCGCGGTAAAGACCAATTTAACAGATATTAGCTTCTAAGTCAATCAATAAAGCGGATTACCACCGAATAAGCCAAGGCCAGAGCCGAAGAAACAAAGATCACGAAATAATTTATCTTGGCTTTGCTGGTTTTAAGTCCTTTGAGTATCAAAGAGATCGTCTGTCGATCGCTTGCATTGAGCTCTTTCTTGCTCTCTATTTTTTCGATCAGCTTTTTAGCCTCTATTGCCTTTGCCCGGCGCGAAGAGATGCTGAAGCGATAGATGAAATACCAGATAAAGCCGACAGTGCCGATATTCCAGGCAATATCCACCCACAGCTGGCTATAAAAATTAAGCACTACGATAATGCGATAAGATAAAGTGGCTATTATGCCCACCCAAAAAACCAGCTCATGATAGGCTTTGTTCGATCTTTCTTTTGGGAACATCATATTTTTGAAGAATTATTTCCTTTTTATATTATACCAGATAAAAAAGTTGATTGAAATAAAAAAGGAGGGTTCGGATAAAATATCCAAACTCTCCTTCGCGCTCACAGCTTGTAATCGAAATTTCCGTAATCGGTTTCCAAGCTGACCTCATTTTTGACGCTCTGATCTTCCAGTGCTTCGCAGTGGCCAAGCTCAAAAAGATCAATGCCGATCTGCTTGCTTAAAGGATCTAGGATCGCCAGAACCTCTTCCTTTTTTTCCGGAGAGATCATGATATCCAGACCGACACCGCAATTCATCCCCTGAAACATATTTTTCCAGGATTCTTCGGATTCACGCTGAACCAGCTGGAAGATCGGCGGTACTGCCGGCATATACTTAACATAGCGGATCCCGCCGGTGCCCAAATGGCCGATCTTGGTCGCTCCCCCGCCGGTATTCATGGTGATGCCATGGACTTGATCAAGCAAGCCGTTTTCCATCAGTCTGGTTAGAAAATGACGGATCACGATCGCCCACTGGCGTGTCGGTGAAATGAGCGCTTCACCGACAGTCATGCCCAGTTCAATACCCTCGGGAACATCATCATAATGATAACGTCCTTGATACGCACCGTCATCCTGGATAAGCCATGGATACTTGTCCGTATATTCCGCATGCATCAAATAAGTCCTGGCCAAGGTAAGGCCATTGCTCATGATGCCTGAATTCGGCTCGTCCTCCCAAATGGCCTGTCCGTCGGAAGCAAGTCCAAATATCAGATCTCCCGACTGGACATTTCCTTTGATAACAGCTTCTTTCTTGCTTTTTGCATAAAGGGCCACATCGTAGACAAATGATTTCACCTGGTCAGGTAGATCCGCGGTTTCACCGCCCATCAAATCAATGACGAAACCTGTCTTCACATAAAAATCAATTATCTCTTCCAAACGAAGAGCCATCTCTTCCAGAACTTTTGCCTTAGGGACCCTTTTACCGTTGACCGCCTTGGCCTCACAGAGGGTCCAATCGCCAAAAACAAGTCCAGCTGCGGCCACATCGCCAGTGTTCATAGAGATCGCGTCGTCCACGGCTCCACGAAAAACAGTGATGTCACCATTTTCC
>WJLG01000035.1 GCA_014728685.1 Candidatus Falkowiibacteriota bacterium | reverse complement strand
GGTCTTATATACCCCGGAATTCACCGTAGCTTTAGTGCCGATGACACCGATCTTTTCATAGCCATCTTGCGCCGCTTTTTCAGCTAAAGGCCTGACCACACCCAGGACTTTTTTGCCCAGATATTTCTTGGGCAGATACTCCTGCTGTATCTTTCTCAATGCTTTTGAAGATGCCGAGTTGCAGGCCAGAATGATCAAAGTCGCTCCTTGGCCGAAAAGAAAATCCACCGCTTCTTTTGTATATTCATAAATAATGTCCTGTGACTTGTCGCCATAAGGAACGCGGGCATTATCTCCAAGATATATATAATTGTACTCCGGCAAATATTCTAAAAAATTTTTCAAAACCGTCAAACCGCCAACACCGGAATCGAATACTCCTATCATTAATTTTCAATTATCAAACTTCAATCTTCAATAATTGAAGTTTGAAGACTTATAATTGATAATTTACTTCCCGCAGCACTTTTTATACTTCTTGCCTGAACCGCAAGGGCAAGGATCGTTCCTGCCAACTTTATTGCCATCAGCATCCTTGGCTTTGATCTTGATATTTTCCGTAGCTCCGGCCTTCTCACCCATAGTCTTGGCCGCACCGGAAAAATTACTGGCGCGTTCAAGCAAATTCGGAGATTGAAAGCCCATAGCCGCCTCTTCTTCTATCATCCCCAGTTTATATATACTATAAACCACTTGATTGTCTATCAAATTATTCAACTCGGTGAACATCCTATAAGCTTCTTTCTTGTATTCCACCAAGGGATCCCTCTGGCCGTATCCTTGCAAGCCGATGCCCCGCCTCAAGTGGGTCATAGCTTCCAAATGATCGATCCAAAGATTGTCTATCGAGCGGATCATAATATCCTTTTCCAAGTCAGACCAATTGAAACCATTGGCATTGAATTTGTCTTTCATCTCCTTATATTTTTCTTTGGCCATAACCGCCAAATGTTCGATTATTTCCGTTCTTGCTTTGGCTTGCTCCAATTTCTTGGTCTCATCCGCCAGGCTCGAAAGGTCGGTTTCCAATTTCTTTTCGACCGGGAAAATAGTATTTACGACTTCGTATATCTCTTTCAAATTCCAAGTTTTTATATCATCGCCGGCTGTATGAAAGCTGACCACTTGCTCCAATTCGTTCTCGATTATTTCCAAAACCATCCGCGACAGGCCTTCGGGATCATTTTTGGATATTTCCAAAATATTATCCCTTCTTCTATAAATATTCTCTCTGTGCTTATTCAAAACATCATCATAGTCCAAAAGATGTTTTCTAATGTCAAAATTATTACCTTCCACTCTTTTCTGCGCCGCCTCGATCGATCGGGTGATCATCTTGTTCTCGATCGGCATATCTTCGGGCACGCGCAAAGTGGCCATCAGGCCTTTCATTCTGTCGCCTCCGAAAATACGCATCAAGTCATCTTCGGCTGAAACATAAAAACGCGACTCGCCCGGATCACCTTGTCTTCCGGCTCTTCCCCTGAGCTGATTATCGATGCGTCTTGATTCATGCCTTTCAGTACCGATCACATAAAGTCCGCCTAATTCCTTGACCTTTTCCTGTTCCTCGCCGTTAGGTCCTCCCAAAACTATATCAACTCCGCGGCCGGCCATATTGGTGGCAACGGTTATGGCTCCGACGCGGCCGGCATCGGCAATGATGCGCGCTTCCTTTTCATGATTCTTGGCATTAAGCATCTGCGGATCAAGCCCTTCGGCTTTCATCGCCTCTCCTAAAAGCTGATTTTTTTCTATGGAGATAGTACCGATCAATACCGGCTGGCCCTTTTTATACCTTTCTTTGACATCCTTGATCACCGCTTTCAACTTACCGGTTTCATTCCTATAGATAAGATCGTTCTTATCCATCCTGGTCACCGGCCTGTTCGTGGGGATGACAATGACTTCAAGTCCGTAGATCTTGGAAAATTCCTCGGCTTCCGTGACAGCCGTACCGGTCATACCGGCAAGCTTTTTGTACATTCTAAAATAATTCTGAAAAGTGATAGTAGCCAAAGTTTGGGATTCTCTCTTGATCTCAACCCCTTCTTTGGCCTCGATCGCCTGATGCAAGCCCTCGCTATACCTTCGGCCGGGCATCAATCTGCCGGTGAACTCATCGACAATTATGACCTCATCAGCCTTGACCACATAATCCTTCTCATTCTTAAAAAGAACCTCGGCTTTCAAAGCCTGTTCGATATGATGAACTTCCGATATGCCCTTCTCCACATAGATATTGCCCATACCCAGCCACTCTTCCATCTTAGCTATTCCTTCATCCGTCAAGGTCACGGACCTCATCTTCTCATCAACATTGTAATCCTCATTCTCTTTCAGCCTTCTCACCAGATTGGCATATTTATAATATTTATCAGTCGACTGTTCGGCCGGAGCGGAGATTATCAAAGGAGTTCTGGCCTCATCTATCAAGATCGAGTCAACCTCATCGATTATGGCAAAGCTCAATTCCTTTTGCACCTTATGCCCCAGGGTCGGAGCCATATTATCGCGCAGATAATCAAAACCGAATTCATTATTGGTGCCATAGACAATATCGCACTCGTAAACTTCCTTCCGGTTTGCCGGACGCAGATTCTTCAACCTATGATCGTACTGGCTTTCATCATTGAAATCAGGATCATACACAAAAGAAGCATTGTTCACTATCACGCCGACCGTCAAACCCAAAAAACCGTAAACCGGAGCCATCCAGCCCGCACCGACTTTGGACAGATAATCATTGACCGTGATCAATTGCGCCCCCTTGCCGGTCAAAGCATTCAAATACAAAGCCAAAGTGGCCACCAAAGTTTTACCTTCACCGGTTTTCATTTCCGCGATCTGCCCGCGATGTAATATTATGCCGCCGACAAGCTGAACATCATAATGCCTTTGGCCAAGCTTTCTTCTGGCCGCTTCACGCACAGCCGCAAACGCCTCCGGCAATATCTCATCCAATTTTCTTGGCAGATCCTTATCGTCCGCGTCTTTAAGACGATCTTTGAAATCCGCTGTCAGCGATGACAACTCGTCGTCGCTCATGGCTTTATACTTTTCTTCCAAAGCATTGATCTCAGCCACGATCGGTTCGATCTTTTTGATTATCTTTTCATTCGGATCCCCGAAAATTTTTGACAGTAAACTCATAATTTATCGATTCAAATACAGAAAAATCATTCTATATCAAATATTATGTTTATCTTTATGCTTAATGATCATTTCTTTCATATGATCCTTGGCCTTGTCTATAGCCTTATACAGATCCTCTTCCACCTTTCGTACGCGCAACAGATCTCCGGGAACAGCCATATTGATCTCGCAAAAAAAGATATCTCCATGCTGGTGATGGTTATTCTCGACACCGACCTCTATATCGGCTATTTGCACGGTCAGATTCCCCAGATATTTATCCAACATATCGATTTTTTGCTGAACATAGCCTTTTATCGGCTCAGTCAGCTCCATATTTGTGCCTTTGATCTGTGTTTTCATATTTTTTTGTTTACTTATTATATAACTTTAGAGCATTGGACCCTTTAAGTCAACTAACTATATTATAGCCCTAAATTCAGCTTAAAACAAACAAAAAACCGTTTTTTAAAATGAATTTTGAAAAACGGTTTTATACCCTAAATTCCCTTTTAAGCGCGCTATTCTCTCTTTGCCTTTCTTCCTCTATCACTTCTTTGGCTTTTTTCCTCAGATCGGCCGAATCCATCTCGTTCAATTCCCGGGCTCTTTTTTCCAAATATTTTTTTTCGTTCTTCTTCGGATCTTCTATGACTTCCGAGAGTAGGACATCCAGTATCTCGCCGATCTTAGGGCTTGGTTCTATCTTCAATTTTTTTATCAGGTCATCGCCGTTTATCTTCAAGCATTTGACCGATACCGGATCCTTACGCACTCTTTCGAACATATATTTCAGATGCCTGAGCTTGTAGGGCATGGCTTTTTTCACTCCGGACCCTAGACGGTCGCCGATGCGCAGAGCGATCAGATCTTCCAAATTCTCTTCGCCGACTTTCTTGATAAGGCGCCTGACCGACGCAGCCGTCACTTCGTCGACATTATAATAGAACATATGCCCGCGGATAAGCGTAATTATCTTTTCCGAATCCTTGCTCGAGAAGCGCAGGCGCTTGCAGACCCTTCTGGCAATGTTGGCGCTGGCGTATTCATGATTATAAAAAGTCGGCTGTCCTTTGATTATCTTTTTGGTCTTGACCTTGCCGACATCATGCAAGAGCGCGGCCAATCTCACTCTCCAATCTTTTGACGAGCAATATTTCAAAGACAAGACATTGTGCTCGAAAACATCATTGATATGATGATAATTCTGCCCGACTCCGACGCCATGTTCCAATTCGGGCAATATATACTGAAGCAGCTTAGCCTTGTGCAAGTCCATTATCCCCTCATAAGACTTATCCGATGACAATATCTTCACCAATTCGATCGCGATCCTTTCTTTGGCTATGAATTTGATGCTGCCGGCCATTTTGGATATGGCTCTTTGCGTCTTGGGCTCGAGTGAAAAATCAAGCTGCGCTGAAAGCCTGATGGCCCGCATCATCCTTAGGGCATCCTCGCGAAAACGGTCGACCGGCTCGCCGACGGCGCGGATGATCTTTTTCTTCAGATCTTTCATTCCCCCGAACAGATCGACGATCACTTGGTCGTCTTTTTCATGAACATGGGAAAGCAGATCTTCATTCAAAGGCAGTTTGCTTTTCTTAGGCCTCATGGCCAAGGCGTTGACGGTAAAATCACGCCTGGAAAGATCCTTATCAAGATCCTTTTCGAACAAAACCTGATCCGGCCTTCTTCTATCAGAATAACCCTTCTCGCTTCTGTAAGTGGTGATCTCGTAAACTTCTTCGGTCTCGCCTTTTTTGTTCTTGATAGGCAAGATCACTGTTCCGAAATCATTCTCGTATTTGCCATCCGGAAAAATCTTTAGGATGTCTTCCGGCTTGGCATTGGTGGTGATATCCCAATCCGAAGGCTCTTTGCCAAGCAAAATATCGCGGACGCAGCCGCCCACGATAAAAGCTTCGAAGTCCTTATCTTCCAATTCGCTTATTATCTTTTTTATATTTTTTGGCAAAGTCATTTAATATTAATCTAAATTTATTCTTGAAATCCCATCAGCTGCATTTCCAATTCCAATTGCACCTTGAACCTTTGCTTGACCTCTTTTTGTATGTAATCAGCCAACTTCAACACATCTTCGGCAGTCGCCCGGCCGGTGTTCACGATAAAATTGGCATGCTCAAGACTGACCTTGGCTCCGCCCATGACCCGGCCTTTGAAGCCAAGCATATCGATCAAAGCGCCGGCTCCGACCTTGTTTCCTTTGACCTTTTTTTCTTTGATCAGGTGCAGGGCTAATTCTTCATTCACTTTCTTTATGTCCTCGAAAAATATATTTTTGAATACGCTTCCGGCTGATGGCAATTTCGGCTGACCCTTGTCGCGGTATTCCATATTGCCTTCTATCTTTTTATCGATCTCAGGCTGACCGGCTTTTTCCATTTTCAAGGTCACGCCCCAGATTATGAAATTCGGGTCTTTTTTGAAAATGCTAGTCCTATATCCGAATTGGCAATCTGTGTTAGAAAAGAATTGAAAACGCTCTTTTTCCATATTAAAAGCCTCGACTGTTTCCACAATATCTCCCATCTGCTGGCCGAAAGCACCGGCATTACCCCTGACCGACCCGCCAATTGTCGCCTTAGGAATGCCAAATCCCCACTCAAGACCGGTCAAGCTTTCCCGTTTGGCCGCGGAAATAACATAAGCCAAAGAAGCTCCACCGGCGCAATGCAGGCGGGAACCCATTGCTTTGACCTCATTATTTTTAAGCACTATCACCAAGCCGTTCACTCCCTGATCGCTTACCAAGACATTGCTGCCTCCGCCTAAAACATAAACCTTTTCCTTAGCGTCTTTGGC
>WJLG01000034.1 GCA_014728685.1 Candidatus Falkowiibacteriota bacterium | reverse complement strand
CCTTATAAGGAAATGAGAGATCTGCTGAAAAAACATTTGGATAATTTTGTGGAGATCTATGTGTCGGCTCCTTTGGAGGTTTGCGAAGCCAGAGACGTCAAAGGTCTTTACAAGAAGGCTAGAGCCGGAGAAATAAAAGAATTCACCGGCGTATCTGATCCTTATGAAGAACCGCAAGATCCGGATGTAAGGCTTGAGACGCATAAATATTCAGTGGAAAATTGCATCGACCAGATAATGGATCATTTGAAGAAAAAGGGGTATATGGAATTTGGAGAATAGAAAATAAAATTTTGAATATAGAAAAAAATAGACCATACTATAGTATGGTCTATTTTATTTATGCTATTTGGTTTTATCGCCCGGCGCGGGAAAAAACCGTGTTTATGGTCTTTAATATTATTGAGAGCTCCAAGAGCGGTGAGCGGTTCTTTATATAGAAGAGGTCATATTGCAGTTTTTTCATAGTATCTTCCAGGCTCGGTGAGTGGTATTCACCGCAGACTTGGTCCCAGCCGGTGACGCCCGGTCGGACCAGCATCCGTTCGCGATAAAAAGGTACTGCTTTTTCCAACTCTTCCACCAGTTCCGGCCGCTCCGGTCTGGGTCCGATAAAGCTCATGTCGCCCAAAAGTATGTTAAGCATTTGCGGTATCTCGTCTATCCGGCTTTTCCTCAAGAAATTTCCGAATTTGGTAATGCGGTCGTCTTTTTCCAAGGTCGGAGCATGGTTGTTGCCTTCTTCGCGCATGGTCCTGAATTTTATCATTTTGAATCTTTTACCTTCCTGGCCGCATCTGGTTTGAGTAAAAAAGACCGGCCCCTTACTTTCCAGTTTTATTATCAAAGCGATCACTATCCAGAAAGGCAGGGAGATCAGCAAAAGTAAGATTGATAAAAACAGGTCGAAAGATCGTTTGATAAGATCAAAGAATTTCTTATTGCCTTCGCTCAAATTTTCCAAGAACCACATTTTGTTTATGACATCGATCGGTACGCGTCCGGTAATGCTCTCATAAAAATCTATAAGCTTTAAAAAATTCATCTGCATAGGCAGGCATTTGAAGAGTATTCCTCTCAGCTTGTCCGATTCGTTGGGATTGGCGGCCAAGATGATACTGCTGATATTTTTTTTCTTGATCAATCTCTCCAAGTCATTGATATCGGAAAAGATCGGTACGCCTCCGAGCTCCTTTTGATATTTTTCTCCCGGATCCAAAATAAAGGCTATCTTCATGCCCAAATGAGGTTTTGTCCTAAAAACTTCCACTATCTCTCTTATGAGCTGGCTTTGCCCGATGATAGCTATTTTGTTTTTGGGCATATATGATGATAAGGACCAATTGAATAATTGGCGCCAGAAAAAGAACATCAAAGCAAAGACAGCGATAAAGATCGCCAGATTGGTTTTCGGGGCTATTACGCTGGGAACAACATAGAAGAACAAAACAGCCGCCGACGCGCCTAAAAGCAGGCCTTTGGCCATCCTTTTGAAGAAGAATAGATTGGTGACAGCTATGTTCAGGTTATAAAGGCCGGAAATATAGAAGATCATTATCCAGATAGCAAAGATAGCCGTAAAAGGAGAAAGATGTCTTGCCCAGAGTTCGTTGCTCGGGTTTGCGCCGTAGCGTATCAACAAGGTCAAATACAAAGACAGATATAAAATAAATATATCTCCGGCTATCAAGAATATTTTTTTGTCTCGGTTGCTTATCATTGGCTAAAATTTACCATAATTTTGGCTAAAAATCAAGTTTGTTTGGTCTTTTAAAGTTGCTTTAAATGTGTTAAAATTAGGGTCTAAAGGTAAAAACTATGAATATTTACGAAAAGATCAAAGATCTGGGTGGTTGGCTTACTCCAAACGAGGCTGATCTCCTTTATAATTTAGCTAAAAATACAAAGAATAAGGGAGAAATAGTAGAGATCGGTTCTTGGAAAGGACGCTCAACTATTTGTTTGGCACTTGGTTCTAAAGAGGCTTTTGGAAGAAAAGTTTACGCAATAGATCCACATACCGGCTCCCCGGAGCATAAGGAGCGTAATCCTGGGGTCGATACCTTTGATGATTTTAAGAAAAACATAAAAGAAGCCGGAGTAAGCGACTTAGTCGAACCTATTAGAGCTTATTCTTTTGAAGCTTCTAAGATATTTGATAAATCGATCGAATTTCTATTTATCGACGGGGCGCATGAATACGAAGCCGTTCTTAAGGATTTTGAAGACTGGTTCCCAAAAGTTGCCCCAGGCGGAATTATAGCTTTCCATGATTCTACCGGAGGTGCTTGGGACGGTCCGACCAAAGTGGTAAATGAAAAGGTTTTTACAGGAAACAATTTTAAAGATGTTGGTTTTGTTGATTCTATATCATTTGGAACCAAGGTTTTGGAAAATACAGAGAAGGACAGAAGAAGAAGCGCTAGAATATTGAAGGTAAAAAAGAGATTTGAGTATTTAAGAAAATTTAGGAAAGTAAAATTTTTAAAACCTTTTAAAAAGATCTTTAAGATAGTATTTAGAATTTTACAAGGGAAATAATATGAGTGATAAAAAAATAGGGTTTATCGGTCAGGGTTGGATCGGCAAGAATTATGCTGATAATTTTGAGAAGAGAGGCTTTGAGGTTGTTCGCTATGCCCTGGAAGAGCCTTATGTTAAAAATAAAGAAAAGATCGCCGAGTGCGATATAGTTTTTATTGCTGTCCCAGCACCAACTACTCCAAAGGGTTTTGACTGTAGCATATTAAGAGACGCGATAAAGAACGTTGGACAAGGTAAGGTGGCTGTTATTAAGTCGACCATCTTGCCAGGCACTACTGAATCTATTCAAAGTGAACATAAAGATATTTTTGTATTTCACTCTCCAGAATTTTTACAAGAATCAACTGCTTCTTATGACGCTGCTAATCCTAATCGTAATATAGTTGGCATACCTTCGGAAACAGACGAGTATAGACAAAAAGCCAAAGAGGTTTTGGAAGTTTTGCCCTATGCCCCGTATAAAGCTATTTGTCAGGCCAAAGAGGCAGAATTGATAAAATACGCTGGTAATGTGTTTTTATTCTTTAAGGTTATTTTTGCTAATCTTTTT
>WJLG01000033.1 GCA_014728685.1 Candidatus Falkowiibacteriota bacterium | reverse complement strand
TTTTGGTTTCATAGGATCATCTTCAAATCCTGTCCGCATCGACGGCATTTTCCCTGGTCATCCGATCTCTCAACATCATAATAAAATCTTTTTATATTAACCTGGCCGCATTTCGGACAGCGGGTATTTTCCTCGCCAAAAGAAGAATAGACATATTTCAAACCGACATCCCTTCCTGCCTTATGAGCTTTTTCCATTTTCCATTCATTGGTCGGCGGCAATTCTTTCAACTTCCAAGATATTTCCGGAGAGAATCTGGATATATGCCAAGGAATGTCGCGGTTGAGGCCGGCGATGAATTTGGCGATCTTCTTCAGGTTGGGAAGAGAGTCGGTCAGGGTTGGTATTATTAAGGTGGTAATTTCCAAATGGACTTTCGACTTGCTTAGATATTTTATATTATCGATGATCGGACCCGGTTTTGCTCCGCAGACCTTTTGATAAAAATCCTTGTCCATCGACTTGAGATCGATATTGATAGCATCCAAATAAGGCAGAAGCTCTTTCAAAGCCTTTTTTGAAATATAGCCATTGGAAACCCAAACATTCTTAAGTCCTTTGGCCTGAGCCAGCTTCATGGTCTCAAGGGCATATTCAAAAAATATTGTCGGTTCGTTATAAGTGTAAGATATGGAAGAAGCCTTGGTGTTTACCGCCATTTCAATTATCTCAGCCGGCGAGGTAAAGCTGTTGTCAGTATCGACCTCGGCCTGGCTGATCTGATAATTATGGCAATTTTGACAATGAAAATTACAACCCAGGGTTCCAAAGGATAAAGTATCGCTTCCGGGCAAAAAATGATAAAGAGGCTTTTTCTCTATTGGATCCAGATTCATGGCCACTGCCTGCCCATAGACCAAAGAAAAAAGCTTGCCGTTGATATTTTTTCTGGCTCGACAGATGCCAACACCACCCTCGTTTATCAGACAGCGATGCGAACACAATAAGCATTCGACCATTTTCGACCTTTTTTGCTTATAAAAATCAGCTTCTTTTAATTCTTTTTCCATATATTCATTATATACCATAAACAAAAAGAGGCAAAAGCCCCTTATTTTTTATTCAGATCATATTTAGCCAAAACCTTATATATCGGTCCCGATCGGGTCAAAAAACTTTCATAAAGCACCAGTTCCTTTACCATCCAAGAGGTGTCTTCTATGCCCATCTCTGAAAGTTGGCTCAATTTTAAAAGTTTCTTTGCTCTACCCAAGGTTAAATGCGGTTTCCATCTTCGACCATTGTCGCTCAAGCCAAGCTCCTTAAGTTGCTTATGTATATCTTGCCTTAATTGCAAGCCCACACCCTCGGCATCATCAACTTTGACCACCAGGACGCCTGCCTTTTTCAATGAAGGGAAAGCATCCACTTTAACCAAAGAAAGTTCAAAGCGCGGATAATTATCTACGATCATTTTCAAGGCCTCTTTCGCTCTTTCGATCTCTTGATCTCCGATCTCGCCCAAAAATTCCAAGGTAATGTGAAAATTTCCTTCTTCCACCCATTTGATCGATGCTCTCTCCGATACTTTTATATTTTTCTGTATATCAATAAGTCTTTGCTCTATTCTTTTGGGAACAGGCAAAGCGATGAATACTCTGGACATTTATTTCTCTTTTATTTCGATGCTATAATCCGGCAAACCGCTCTTTATTATCAGCTCTATCAACCTGGCTGTTGATTGCCTGGCTTCGGCAAAAAGCTGATCTTGGCTCAAAGCCGCTTTCTCTCCTTGAGAGATCAACTCTCTTGAAGCGCGATTATAGTCGTCGCTTTTCTCGCCTGAGAAAAAATCCTTGATCCCGGTCCAGACGCCCTTCTTGCTTTCGACATCAAGATCTCCGGACAAAGATGAATTCAAGATCCCGGCCTTGGGCAAATAGACCACGACATCTTCGTTCACATGATCGATAACGATGTCGTTGGCATTGAAATTTTCCAGATCCACTCCGATATCGACCCGGACATCGCCCTGGGCTTTGATCTTGTCCCCGGTAAAAAAATCTTTCCAGCCTTCGGAGTTTTCCAAAACTATCTCGACATCATTGCTGGCGATCAAAGTTTTGGTAACCAAGAAATGCTGTTGCTTGACCCTTTCCAGGATGACCTGCGAAGTGATGACCTCTTTTTGTTTCTTAAGCTCTTGTTCGGCCTTGAATCCGCCGTAAAAATAAGCGGCCAAGATCAAAAGAGCCGCTACTAAAAAGAGGATGATGAAATTTTTTATGTTTCTCATATAGTTGAGATTAACCTATATATATTTTAGCGCTAAATTCCGGAAAAAATCAAGCTATCCTTAATTCTTCAATACCTTTTTCTTTCATTTTTGGCACCTTAATGCTCTTTTTGAAGGCTCTTCCATAAGCCACAACCGCTTCATTCCCGGGAGCATCGGAATATCTGACAGTCAAAGAAGCAGCGGCCGCAAGCGCCGGCTTGGACTTTTCACCCCTTAACAAAGTGATCGGGCCATTGTCATCTTTGACTTTGAACAAAATATCGAAAATTCCTTTTAGCTTTTCTAATTTTTTATTGTCTTCTTGGTCGCGGCCGACAATTATCCGAGAACGGCCCAAGCGAAAATTGCGCCCAGCTTTCAAAAGAGCTACATCCTTTAAAGAAAAATTCTTTTCGTTCTCAAAAAGGTCTCGAAGCTTGGCCGAATACGCTTTTTCCGCCAAAAGACAGCCTCCGGCCGGCGCTCCATAGCCGGATAAGGAATATTTTTCCGCCAAAGCATATTGTTTCTTTCGATTTCGCCCTTCGATATCAAGCAATTTCTCCCTTCTGATCCAGCCTTTGTCCTCAGCTTCGCTTTTAGGAAGAAGCTTAGCCGAAAGCGGCCGTACAAGCTTGTCTTTTAAGCCGCTTTCTTTTTTTATTATCTTAAGCGGAGTATTTTTTTGCGACATTGGCCTTTGTCCCAAAACCTCGCCGGTAAAAATGAATTGGGCTTTTTCTTTTTTCATTATCTTTCGCGCCTGCTTCATCAAAAAGATCTTACAATCTATGCATGGATTCATATTCTTTCCATAGCCGTGCTTAGGTCTTTTTACGACCTTTTCCAAATATTCTTCACTAATATCGATTATCTTCAGCTTTATATGATTATCGCGAGCGACTTTTTTAAGTCTTTCGGGATCACTGAAAAACGAAGTCAAAAAATTGACCGCCAGCACTTCCACCCTCTGTTCTTCTATTAGTTTTATAGCCGCCAAGCTGTCCAAGCCTCCGGAAAAAAGCCCGATCGCCTTTATTTTTTTCATATTTTGAAGTCTTAATATCCTTTCTTATTAATTTAACGCTTTGATGACTTTTTGGCAAATTGACTAATTTAAAAATAAGAATTAGTATATAAATAATGGGGCGCATAAGTCCCGCTAAGATCTAATAATGGATAACAGGAATTTTTCCGGTCCAAGACAAATGTTCAAAGGCAACTGGACTTGCTCACAATGCGGAGCCGAGATCACTGAGCTGCCTTTTGAACCGGACGGAGACAGGCCTCTTTTCTGTCGCGATTGCCACAGACAAAAGAGACAAAGTCGATAAGTTTTATTGAAATTCACATATTTCAAAGTACAAACTTTCATTCGATAAGAAAAACCCCTTTAAAGGGGTTTTTCTTTTTATCGATATTTTATCTGAAACTCGTCATAATCCTTTAGCTCAACCTCTTCTTTTTCAAGCTTGTCCACCCGAGCGGCCGGCGGACCGACTCGACACCATTTGATGAATTCAGCCAAAGCCTCGTCATCTCCTTCAGCTTCCAGATAAAGAGAGCCGTCCGCTTCGTTACGGCAAAAACCATTGAGCCCCAGCTGTCTTGCTTTTTCTCGAGCCGATACCCGAAAAAACACTCCTTGAACCTTGCCCTTGAGAGTAATATTCAAATGCTTCATAGATCAATACAGCTTAAAATGATCCAAACCTTCCAAAACGCCGGATAAATAATTGCCATTCAATCCCTTGAACCCGCCCTTGGCAAAATATATTTTCTTTCTTAAGCCTTTTTTCTTGGCGCCTTTTTTTACTTCGGCCTTTACTTCCTTCCTGGCGTTTTTAACCAACACCGCTTTGTATCCGGAAAGCATCAGATCAAGATCATTACCGCTATCGCCGGCGCAAACCACGTTGTCCTTGTCGAATTTCAAAAATTTTATCAAATGGTCCAAGGCTCGCTTTTTACCGGCTGATCGAGGCAAAATATCCAAAAGTCCGACAGCCGCTGTTTCATCAATACTGAAAATAACCGTAGCCTTCACATTCCGGCATCGCAATTCATTTTGCACTGCTTTGATTATCTTGTTCCTATCAGAATCCTTATCCGTATAATAGCTGAGCTTGGCCTTCTTTTGATGCTTCTTTTCTTGGAGCCTGAAATCATCTATGCCTTCCAGCACTTGATTCAAACTGTCCCAGTCATAACCGTCCCAATCCTTTAATATCTTTTGGCCCCAATCCTTATGCTCGATATAATTCCTATTTTGCCTGCAAAAGATCGTAGTGCCGACATCCGCTATCGCATAATCCGGCTCCGGCAAGTCATATTCCTTGATAGCTTGCTTAATAAGCCCGATATTGCGTCCGGTAATATAGACCAAGATCACATCATTCTTCCTCAAAAACTTCTTGAACATTGGCAGAGC
>WJLG01000032.1 GCA_014728685.1 Candidatus Falkowiibacteriota bacterium | reverse complement strand
TCTCATTGAACCAAGTGGAAGGGTCATATTCCTTGGCTGCCGTCAAAACAATGGTTTCAAAATCATCAGCGCTTGAGCAAACAGGATCACCCGGTATTTCCGGTTCATACGCTTGGGTCAAGAACGGCTCATAAGAAATATCACCCTGTATGACCGTACCTTTCAGATCACCAGCCGGATCGGTCGTTGGGCCTTCGTTGGAACCCCAATAATTATTAACAGCATCTATCTGGGTTGATGATAGATTCAAAATACTTGAACCGCAAAATTCCACTCCGCCCATATCCTGGCAAAAATCCGGATTGTAGATATTACTGTTGTGAATTTCAATATCCAATGCTTGATATACTAAGATCGAACCGTTATTGTTCAAAAGGTCTGAATTTTCTATACTTACCGGCCCTGATTGTTGTATAAATAGATATGCCGGAATGGAAAGTCCTCCGCCTCCTCCATATTCGATCTTGGCATAATTCATACTCAAGGTCGAAGTTCCGGCGGTCATAATATGCCCCCAATCTCCGGGAGACGGGTCAGCAGCCGCCGAGGTTATGATAGCGGGCTTGCCGGCCTCTCCTGCCAAGATCAAGTTGGCATTATTGACTATAATACTGGCACCTGTTCCCATTTTGACAACTGCGTCCGCCTTGATGGTCAAAGTAGCCCCATCGCTAACCACTACGCCGTCAGAACCGACTGCTATTTCCCCGCTCCAAGTAGTGTCAGTATCAATGGTGATAACTTCGGCTCTGGCCGCACCGGCGATCGCCATACAGCCCAAAAAAGCCAATGATAAAATAAAGATCTTTTTAAACATAATGTTTTGAATTATTAGATTATCCTAATGATATTATATCATTTTTCTCAAGATCGACCAAGGAAATGCCGTAAAATAAGCGCCTACAGGCCAAGGGTTTCTTTGAACTTTGCGATCTCGGAAAAGAAGCGTTCTCTATTCTCTTCTTTTATCGGCTTGCCCGGCGGCAGGATCTCGCGCAAAGGATCGATCTTAGCGCCGTTCTTCACCATTTCGTAATGCAAGTGGGGTCCGGTTGACCAGCCGGTATTACCGACATAGCCGATGGTCTCCCCCTGCTCTACCTTCTGCCCATAGTTTACCGCTATCCGGCTTTGGTGGGCATAATTAGTGGTATAGGTGCCATTGTGGCGGACTGAAGTGAAGTATCCATAGCCTTTCTTCCAGCCGGTAAAAACCACAGTGCCATTGCCCACTGTCCTGATCGGCGTGCCTACCGGAGCAGCATAATCGATCGCGCGATGCGGACCTGTTAATCCGATCTCCATGATGACCCTGTTCCCAGTAGTGTAGCCTGATGAAATATATTGAAAAGCCACCGGAGCTTTTAAGAACATTTTTTGGACTGAATTGCCATCCTGGTCAAAATAGCCTTTATTCTCTTCATTTTCCTCAAAATAATACAACTCATGCCGAACACCGTCGTTCACATAATAACCGGCCAGGATCCGGCCGGGCATAACATACTCTCCGTCTAAATATCTTTCTTCGTAAATGAATTTGAACTCATCGCCAACTCTGGGATCCATGGCAAAATCAATACTCCATTGAAAAGCATTGGCCAATTCGATGATGGCCCGCTCGTCTATATCATGCTCAAGAGCCGCCTCGTACATAGAACTTTCAACCTCTCCGCCTTTGACCGCTACCCTGATCTCGTAAGGTATCGGCTCAATATGGGCTATCCAACCGGTGCTGGTGCCGGCATTTTCATAATAGGCGCTATTTTCAACCATCAATCTATCCTCAGAGTCGATCTTGTAGGTCAATCTTTTTAAAATATCACTATCTTTTTCATAGACAAGTTCAAGTTGCCGGCCGACCCTGATCTTGGCCAGGTCATAAGTGCTGGAAGCGGCATTGTAGATCTCATACGCCAAAGAACAGCCTATCCCCGCCTCTTCCATTAATTCCCCGTAAGTGGCCTTGTCTCCGATATCCACCAAGAGAGATCTGTCTTGAGGTATCTTGATCTCTTCTTTGTTCTGATCCTGCGACAAAGAAGCATCAGCTTGCTCGGTATTTTTGTTCTTAAAATAAAAAATGCCCGATATCAAAATAGCGGCTACTGCGAACAGGGAAAATTTTATCAATATATTTTTCATTTATACTGATATATTGAAGCTAAACCAAAATTTAGTCAAATCGATCCATTATTTTAAGATTATAGCATATTTTGATGATGTGGTATAATGACAAAGAAAGATAATTAATCTAAAAATTATGTACAAAAAACTATGCCTGGTCCTAGCCTTGGCCATTGCCCTTTCCGGCTGCGGACTTAAAACCAAAGCGCCGGTCGAACAAGCCTCGGACATGCCCGATCAAACAATGGACGAGCAAAAAAAGACCGAAGAGAAAAAAATGGTAACCGCTTATAAGGACATAAAAGTGAAATTGGCCAAAGACATGATAGATAAATACCCGGATCTGATCGTGATCGATGTTTCCCCAAGATACGATGAAGGACATCTGCCGGGCGCGATAAATTACTATGTAGGCGATGGATCCCTGGACAAGGCCATCCCAAGCCTGGATAAAGAAGCTCGCTACTTGGTCTATTGTCATGTGGACAGCGCATCGATATTGGGAGCGCAAAAATTGATCGATGCCGGATTCAGGAATGTTTATCGACTTGAGGGCAATTATAGCGCCTGGGTCGATGCCGGGTATCCGATAGAAAAATAAAATAAATATCTTCTAATAAAACCGCTTTTCGAAGCGGTTTTATGTTTGACAATGTATTAATTTTATGCTTAAATAAAAATGTTCTTTTCAATATATCTCAAAGGAGGTCGCCATGTCTCAATTATCTAAATTTATAAGATGCCTGAATTGCCGTCGGCTCATTTTCATCGGAGGGGTAAGTATTATCAAGTGTCCCATGTGTAAAGTCCAGATCTATCGCGACAGGACAAGCCTGCGCATTGTTAAAGAAGAAAGTTTGGAAGCTATTGTAGAGGACATCAGACAGAAAATATCCAAAGCCTTGAGGGCCGAGATCAATGAAATGACCAGCCCCAGGATCGGTCCGATAAATGCAGATGACATTTTATCCCTGCATTTTTTCCTAGAAAGTGCCGATGATAGGACTCTGTGGGATGTCTTAACTCCAAGCGATACAAAGGAGAGATCATGATCAAACAATTGTATGACAAATATATCGTCAAAGCAATGATGATCAACTACCTCTATCGATCCGAGCTTGCCGGTACCGATGTCAGTGCCTTTGTTGCCAATAGTTTCGACGACATCAAAGAAAAGACTTTTAAAGAATTGGAGGACATGCCTGCGACAGTCGGCTCGAAAATGCCACTTTTTGATAAGGATCATATACTCAAGCTTGCAGAGACAATGGTCGACGAATATCTCAATGAGTCCTATCAAAATCTCCGGCCTGAAAACTATGTGGCTCTGAGATTTGAAGATCTTATCGAAGACATCTTTGGATGAGATCAAACCGCTTGAAATTTTCAGGCGGTATTTTTTTATACAAAAAGCGGATACTTATAATATCCGCTAAATTACCTGCCTGACAAAAATCTTTTTTCACAGAAGTGGCCGATATCAGCTACCAAATAAAGAGGTGGGAAATAAAAAATATAAAGCAAAGAGCCACGTAGCGCATCCAGACCATTTGAATGCTTTATCAGTGAAGAAAAGTTTAAAAAAAATGTGAAGCAACAAACCCCTAACATCATAAGATTGAAGATCTTTTTTGGACAATAAAATCTTTCTCTTAAAAAAGACATCATCCACCAAATAAAAAGACTGTAAAAAAACGGGTGGATTATCATATCCGTAGGATAAAATAAAACAAAACCGTTTTTCAAATATGATTCATAGGCAATCAAAGGACAATAGATTAAAATTGATGCCAGAATATAAAAGAGCACTCCTGAACGATAAGCTTTTTTATACATTTTCAGTCCCCATTTTTAATGTTCTTTTTTATCTTTTTACTATAAAAAATGAATAAAGTAAAGAGTCGATCAAAGTATGGGTGTGCTGGCGCTTATCGGCTCGGGTTCTATAATAAATTACGGCTCAGGCAATGGAGGCGCGCATGGCTCATAAAGGCTACTTGAATTTTGCGGATCGGCAAGATCCTTGAAGACAAAGTCTGAATCCATATCGCTATCATAGGCGTTGCCGGCGTACTTCTCTTCCCCGTCCATACTCTCAGCGCTTGAATCAGCTCCGGCTTTTCTCTCCAGGCTTCCCAAAGAGATATCAGCTAAAGCCGCCTCGGTCCCGGCCTCGGCATTCTCTCCATAGTTAACCTCATCAAGCACCTCTTCTTCACCATTTTCCAGCCTTAGACTGCCGCCGGAATCGGAAAATCCCCAATTGGCATCGTGCTTGTAATCAGCTGAGGTGCTGCCGGTATAACCATCGCTTGCCAGCAGTAGATACGAGCCGGCCGGCATAATCAGATCTTTCAGGCCTTCACCGGTGCGGTTCAGCCAATTTTCAGCGCCGGCACCCCGGCTTTTGAGTTTGTAGCCGGAAAGGTCGATCTCTTCATCGGTCGGATTATGAAGTTCGACAAATTCATCATAAGCTCCGCCGCTGCCCC
>WJLG01000031.1 GCA_014728685.1 Candidatus Falkowiibacteriota bacterium | reverse complement strand
CCGATAATATCGACCAGTGATTGCGAGGGCGCTGGAGAAATGTTTCATGTGACCACTTTTGACTTGGATAAAGTTCCTGTTGATGACAAAGGCGAAGTTGATTTTGAAAAGGATTTTTTTGGTGAAAAAGCCGGCTTGACCGTGTCCGGGCAATTGAACGGAGAAGCTATGGCCATGGCTTTTAATAAGATATATACTTTCGGCCCGACTTTCCGAGCCGAGAATTCGAACACCACCCGGCATGCATCCGAATTCTGGATGATCGAGCCGGAGATAGCTTTTGCTGACATAAAAGATGATATGGATCTGGCCGAGGAGATGATGAAATATTTGATCAGCTATGTTCTAAAAGAGCTTCCCGAAGAAATGGAATTTTTCAACCGATTCATTGATCAAAGCCTTTTGGAAAGATTGAACAATATTGTGAATTCCGACTTTGCCAGGATCACATATACCGAGGCCATCGAGATCTTGGAAAAGGCTGACAAGAAGTTCGAATATCCGGTCAAATGGGGGATCGATCTGCAGACCGAGCATGAAAGGTATTTGACCGATGAAATTTACAAGAAGCCGGTCTTTGTCGTGGATTACCCTAAAGACATCAAAGCTTTTTATATGAAGATGAATGAAGATGAAAAAACAGTGGCCGCCATGGATCTGCTGGTTCCCGGAGTCGGGGAGATAATCGGTGGCAGCCAAAGGGAGGATGATATAGAGAAGCTGAAAAGCCGGATGAAAGAAGGAGGTCTGGATGAAAAGGATTATTGGTGGTATCTGGAACTTAGGAAATATGGAGGCGTCAAACATGCCGGTTTTGGTCTAGGTTTTGAAAGAGCGATCATGTATCTGTCAGGTATGGCTAATATTCGCGATGTTATACCATTTCCCAGAACACCTAAAAATGCCCAGTTTTAGCTTAATATGTATAAAATATGAAGAAATTCTTCATCATAGTGGCTAGTTTAATATTGTTTGTATCGATCAGCATTGCTGAGGCTTCGACCTTAGGCAAGATACTCTTGCAGGTTGAAGAGAATGGCGAGGCCTGGTATGTTAATCCGGAGAGTCAAAGAAGGTACTATCTGGGCCGCCCCAAAGACGCTTTTGATATAATGCGTTTATCAGGTGTTGGCATCAGCAATTCGGATCTGAACAAGATTCCGGCTGCCTTAGGTCATCTGGGAAGACTTGATTCATATGACTCTGATGGCGACGGCTTTGATGATGCTACTGAGATCAAAAGCGGTTATGATCCGACCGGAGATGGTAAGATCATCACTGATACATCTTTTGCCAAAAAACATTTGGGAAAGATCTTTCTTCAAGTTGAGAATAAAGGCGAGGCTTGGTACATTGATCCGGATAATGCTGAAAGATATTATTTGGGCCGGCCGATGGATGCTTTTAATATAATGAGAGACTTGGGACTGGGCATCACCGATCAAGACCTGGATAAAATATCCGAAGGCGATATCAATAATCTTGAGCAAGAAATAGCCGAAGCGCCCGAAGGGTCAATACTTATAGATGTACCGTTCTCTCCGCAGGCTCCATTTCGCAATTGGGCTGATCCGCGCCAGCAGGACGGCTGTGAAGAAGTTTCAGCCTTGATGGCTGTGCGTTGGGCCAGAGGAGAAGGACTCACCAAACAGGAAGCACTTGATGAGATATTTACCATGGCCGAATATCAAGAAGAGAAATACGGCCATTACCATGATACTTCAGCCCGCGATACGATAGATCGGATATTTAAAGATTATTTTGATTTTAATGACCTGGAGTACAAAGAAGATGTCAGTAAAGAGGATGTTATAAACGCCTTGAAGAATGGCCAGATAGTCGTGGTGCCGATAAACGGCATGACCGTAGGTAATATTTACTATACTCAGCCCGGACCACCCAGGCATATGCTGGTCGTAAAAGGCTATGATGCCAATAGGGATGTGTTCATAACCAATGATCCCGGCGTTGGATGCGGAGATAGCTTTGAATATCCGGCTGACAGGTTCTATTCTTCGATCAGGGATTATCCCACTGGCGTGCATACAACCCCCACTGAGGAGAAAAAAGTGATGATAGTGGTCAATAAATAATAAAATATACTCCATATTGTTTTGAAAGAGTAAAAAAGCGCAGTTTTTAATGCGCTTTTATCTTTTGGCAAGAAAAGTTATGAAAATAGACTTTTCCACAGGGTTTTCAACAGGTTTTGAACAGATATTTTTGCTTGCATTGTGGAAAAGAAAATGACCCTTTTTTCACTCCTAATCTTAGGTTAAAAAAATGCTACTTGACAGGCTTGACCCGGTTTTTCCCCGGGTGTATAATATAAATAGATAACACAACATATTGGGCTTAATAAAGATTGTGAAATACAATATGTAGTAAGTCAAATCCCCCTCGATTTTGGCTTATTTTTGACCAAAAATTTTAAAAGGAGGTCTTTAAAAACACTTGTATGAAATGTCCAATCTGCTATCATGATGATACAAAAGTAGTTGATTCGAGGGTTGCCGCCGACGGTCTCTCCATTAGGAGACGGAGAGAGTGTTTGAAGTGCGGTTTTAGGTATTCTACACTCGAAGAAATGGAGATATTGGAGCTTGCGGTCATCAAGCGCGATGGGCAGAAAGAATCATACGACCGCAACAAGATCGTCAGGGGGCTGGAAAGAGCTTTTGAAAAACGATCGATGGACGAAGATGACTTGAAAAAGCTTATTCACTCCATAGAGCGCGATATTCAAAAGACCAGAAAGAACGAGATCGAATCCAGGGAGATCGGACAGATCATAATGGATCATTTAAAAGACTCAGATACGGTCGCTTATATCCGATTCGCTTCGGTTTATGAAGCTTTCGAGATCAGCGACTTCGAGGAGGAGCTAAAAAAGATCATAAATAAAAAAGGAGAACCCAAATCCCATGCTTAAAGATACGATCACCCAAATCAGAAAAAGATCCGGAGAAATAGTCGATTTCAAGCAGGACAAGATCACAGGTGCCATTAAGAAGGCCTCAGAATCAGTAGGCATCTATGATGAGGACATTGCCAATAAGTTGAGCAGTAAGATATTAGACAAGCTGTCACAGAAATTCCACTCAAGAAGCATACCGGCTGTTGAGGAGATCCAGGATGCAGTCGAAGAGACCTTGATAGAAAACAAGTACATTTCAATAGCCAAAGCCTACATCCTTTACAGGGATCAGCATAGACAATTAAGGGATATGGGCTCATCCATAAATGAAGAGAAGTTGATGGAGGATTATCTGGGCCGGGCTGATTGGCGCTTGAAGGAGAATAGCAATATGAGTTTTTCGGTCCAAGGGCTGAATAATTATATCGCTTCTTCCATTTCCGCCAAGTATTGGCTGAACAAGCTGTATCCGCAAGAGATCAGAGATGGACATACCAATGGGGATTTTCATATTCATGATCTGGGCCTATTGGCGCCTTATTGCTGCGGTTGGAATCTTAAGGATCTGTTGATGAAGGGTTTTAAAGGAGTAGAGGAAAAGACCCAGTCCGGACCGCCTAAGCATTTCAGGAGCGCTTTGGGACAGATAGTCAATTTTTTGTACACTTTGCAGGGCGAGGCCGCCGGAGCGCAAGCTTTCGCCAATTTCGATACTTACTTAGCACCGTTTATCAGATATGACAACCTTGATTACAAGGGGGTCAAGCAAGCCTTGCAAGAGTTCGTTTTCAATGTAAATGTTGCTACCAGGGTCGGTTTTCAGACCCCATTTACCAATGTAACTTTGGATGTCAAACCGACTGCTTCTTTGGCTAAGGAATCTATCATCATTGGTGGAGAAGTAAAGCCGGAAAAATATGAGGATTTTCAGCCGGAAATGGATATGTTCAACCAGGCTTTTGCCGAGGTGATGATCGGAGGCGATTCCAAGAATAGAATGTTCGCTTTCCCGATCCCGACTTACAACATTGACAGGGACTTTGATTGGGAAAGAGAATCTTTGAAGAAAGTTTGGGAGATGACAGCCAAGTACGGAATTCCATATTTTTCAAATTTCGTTAATTCCGATATGAGCCCGGATGATGCTCGCAGTATGTGTTGCCGATTAAGACTTGATAATAGGGAATTAAGAAAGCGTGGCGGTGGTTTGTTTGGAGCCAATCCTTTGACCGGCAGTTTAGGCGTAGTGACTGTTAATTTGGCTCGTATCGGTTATTTGGCCAAGGATAAGAATGATTATTTCAAAAGACTTAAAAATATAATGGAATTGGCTAAAGAGAGTTTAGAGATCAAAAGGAAGATAATCGAAAGATTCACTGAAGACGGGCTTTATCCTTATTCCAAGTTCTATTTGGGCGATATAAGGGCCAGATTTGGAAATTTTTGGCAGAATCATTTTTCTACTATCGGTATAAATGGCATGAATGAATCGATGCTCAATCTATTGGGCAAGGATATTACTACCGAAGAGGGGCAAGGATTCGCTGTCGAAGTTCTGGATTTTATGAGAGAAACACTGAAGGATTTTCAGAATGAGACCAACAACCTTTACAACCTTGAAGCATCACCGGCTGAAGGCGCCACTTATAGATTTGCTAAGAAAGACAAAGAAGTCTATCCGGATATCCTGGTTGGCAATGAAGAAGCGGTAAAGACCAGAGCGGCTGATCCGTATTACACCAACT
>WJLG01000030.1 GCA_014728685.1 Candidatus Falkowiibacteriota bacterium | reverse complement strand
TCTATCACCCTTTTGGGCTCTTTGATCTTTTCGGTGTGCTCATAAATACACTCTCTTTCACTGGCTGTGCCCGCTTCTTTCTGTAAAAGCTCGCAAACCTCCTTCAATTTATCTACACACTGTTGATATTGATCTGACATAGTTTATTTTATTTACACTTGTTTTTTTTGTACAAATTAAGAGTGTTTCTCAAGGCAGTGGCTATGGTTATCGGCCCAACTCCTCCGGGAACCGGAGTAATGTAGCCGACTTTATCTCCAATATTTTTAAAATCAGCATCTCCAAGAACTTTTCCATCCTTATTTTTAGTAATCCCGATATCTATCAAACAAACGCCTTTTTTTATGTATTCAGCCTTAATAACACCGGGCCTGCCCACCGCTGATATTATGACATCTGCTTGGTCAAGCTCATTTTTTAGATCATCATCAGCTTTGCAAATCTCAACTCTGGCTCCTTGACACTCCAGCGTCTTTTTCAAACTCTGCCCGAAAATATCAGAGTTAACCACTGCACAAACAAGCTTTCCCTGAGGATTAAAGTCTATGCTTAAAAATATCTCGAGGATCACCTGGATCAAGGGCGGAACAAGATCATGTTTTAAATTACAACCCAAAGAAAGCCTGTTCAAGTTCTCGGGATGAAAACGATCGACATCCTTCTCCGGATCGATCGATTCTATCAGTTTATCGGTATCGAACTTGCTCGGCAAAGGCAATTGAAGCAAAATAGCATCTATTTCTTCATCTTTGTTCAAAAATTCAATGGTTTTTTCGATGTCCTTTTGATCATCGTTTTCAGAAAACTTATAAAGATGAGTATCTATGCCTACCTTCTTGGCTTCTTTTTCCTTAAGCTCGACATAAAGCTCGGAGTCTTTTCGGTCTCCGACCAAAAGAATAGCCAAATTCGGCCTTTCGGTCGGACACGAATATCCGCCCTTGATGTTGATGATCTCAGCCACGATCTCATCTTTGATCTTCTCGGCTATTTTTTTTCCATCTATTATTTTCATGTTGTCTATTATTTTTAGTGTAGAGTTATTTGCTTGTCGGTAAAGGAAATTTGTTGCACATCTCCTTGACCTCTTGTTTGATCTTCGAAAGAGCCTCCTCGTCCCCCCTGTTCTTGATCGCTTTATCTATGAGTTCCACTATCTTTTTTGTTTCCGATTCTTTCATACCCCTGGTAGTGATCGCCGGGGTGCCGAATCTGACTCCGGACGGCTTCATGGGCGGATTTGGATCATTGGGAATAGTTGAACGGGAAACCGATATCCCCACTTTATCAAGAATCTCTTCCGCTTCGCGGCCATTTATACCCTTGGTTGCCATATCAACAACCAATAGATGATTATCAGTGCCTCCGGAAATAATTTTATATCCCTTGGCTATGAATTCTTCGGCCATTACCTTGGCGTTTTTCATTATCTGCTTAACGTATTCTTTGAATTCCGGCCTCAAGGCCTCACCAAAAGCAACGGCTTTAGCCGCAATGATATGGTCATGCGGACCGCCTTGCATGCCCGGAAACACGGCCTTGTCTATCTGCTTGGCATATTTTTCTTTGCACATTATCATCGCTCCTCTCGGACCGCGCAAGGTTTTATGGGTAGTGGTCGAGACAACATCAAAAACCGGAACCGGATTATTCATCTCTCCGGCCGCGATCAAACCGGCCACATGGGCAATATCGGCAAAAGTATAAGCTCCAACCTCGTCAGCTATGTCCTGGAATTTTTGCCAATCAACCTCGCGCGAGTAGGCGCTGAATCCGACCACCAGCATCTTGGGTTTTTCTTTCAAAGCGATCTCGCGCACCTCTTCAGGATCGATCAAGCCGGTTTTTTCATTTACTCCATACTGAACAAAATCATATAGCATACCGGAAAAATTGACCGGATGACCGTGAGAAAGATGGCCGCCATGATCAAGTTTTAGTCCTAAGATCTTATCTCCCGGCTGTAAAAAAGCCATATAAACAGCCGCGTTGGCCGGCGAGCCGGATAAGGGCTGCACATTTACATGCTCGGCTGAAAAAAGCTTTTTGGCTCTTTCAATGGCCATTATTTCGACTTCGTCTATAACCCGATTACCTCCATAATAGCGCTTGCCGGCATAGCCCTCGCTATATTTGTTGGTAAGGACGGTACCCATAGCTTCAAGCACGGCCTTGGAAACATAATTTTCAGAAGCGATCAATTCTATTTCATCCGCTTGTCTTTCTTCTTCCTTTTTTATCAATTGATATAGCTCCGGATCTTGTCCGGATAAATTTTCATAGCTCAACATAAAAATAAAGTTAATAATGAGATCTCCTTTTCTTTCTTTTTTGAGCTAATAAGTCATAAAAAAATGAAGTAATATTAGTATTATAATATTACTCCTTTAGCTTTGCTTTGTCAAAATAGGCGATCGATCAAAAACCGAGGACATTCTTGCGCTCATCAGCCCATTTTAAAGCATCGGCAATACCTTGCTCAATGCTAAGTTCGGCCTTCCAACCGAAAAGATCTTGCGCCTTTTGACAGCTGGCATAAGCTCCGGCCACGTCTCCGGGGCGCGGTGGCGCTTCTTTCTTATTAATGCTTTTTCCCAAAACATTCTCAAAAGCCTGGACCAACTCCTTGACCGTCACTCCCTGGCCGGTACCAAGATTGACTGCCAAATAATCGCCTTTAGCTTTTTCAAAAGCCTGATCGAAATTCTCAACCGCCAACAAATGAGCGCGGGCCAAGTCCCAAACATGGATATAGTCCCTGATCCCGGAACCGTCCCGAGTCGGCCAATCAACCCCGGTGATATTGAAAACGTCTTCCTCGCCCTTGGACACAGACACCATTTTGCCCAAAACCTGAGTGGGGGTTTTTGCCGGCAAGCCGGTCCTCATTTTAGGATCGGCTCCGATCGGGTTGAAATATCGCAAAGCTATTCCCCGCATCGAATAAGCCGTACAAAGATCAGACAATACCATTTCCATCATATATTTGGTGCGTGCATAAGGACTGCCCGGGTCGAGCGGACTTTCTTCAGTCACCTCTTGCTTGGAAGTTTTGCCGTAGACCGAAGCCGAGGAACTGAAAATTATCTTTTGACATCCTTGGTCTTTCAAATTCTTAAACAACTCCAATGACTTAGCAACATTGTTCTTGTAATACTCATACGGCTTTTCTTCCGATTCCGGCACGACCAAAAATGCGGCGCAATGAATAACGCTTTCAATATCAGGATGCTCTTCGAATATTTTTTCCAGCAGATCCTTGTCCGCGATATCGCCTTTATAAAAAATGCGGCCGCTTACGAATTCCTCCCGCCCGTTGGCCAAAGAATCCAATATCACGGGTTCGTGGCCGTTGTCTATCAATATCGAAGCGATAGTACTTCCAATATAACCGGCTCCGCCGGTGATCAATGTTTTCATATATTATATAACTCCAGAGCCTCGGCAACTTCTTCCTCCTTCTCCACCAAAATACTCGGGTGGTTCTCTATATATTTCAATAAAAAATAATCATCTCCGGAAACAAGCTTGTCATTCCAATCATCATCCTCGGTCAATTCAGCTTGTGAAGCTTCTTCTTCTTTATAAGTGTCTATGAAAGCTCGACGCTCTTTTTCGTCGAATATGGATCTTAAGACTTTGGCCCTATTCATATCGTCAGCAGCGCGAAAAACATCCAAAGGCCCCATGGAACAATCGGCTGCGGCCATGCTTTGAACTCCCTCTTCTTCCGCATCAATAGAAAAATCGGCTCCAGCTTCTGTTTCGCTTTCAGTCTCCGGATCAAAATCATCCTCTATTTGAGAAAAAATATCATCGTTGGTCATATTAAAAAACCTTTAATTATCTTTTTGGGAATTATAACGCTTCTTTAAAAAAAGGTGAAGTCATCACCTTTTTAAATATATTATTCGCCTTTAATTTTCAATTGATGCACTCAAGGCATTCTTGGGTTTGGGCATAATAGACAGCCAAAGCCGCCAAAAAAACCAGAAAAACGATCAGGATCAGAATTAGGATCTTTCTTTTCATATTAATAACCTTTGACTTTAGCTTCTTCGATACCGCTATGATCTATTTCCTCTTCTTGTATCACTTCAGAAAACATCAAAATGACAAAAATAGACGCTATCAAAGAGATAAAAAATATTCTTAAAAACTTGAACCAAGGTCTTTTGCCCATAGCTGGTATATCTTAGGATCTATTTGGATCTTTTCACCTTTTTGGTCTTGGTTTTATTTTTATCGGCCGATTTTTTTCCGGTATTCTTTCCGCTTTTTTTAACTTCGCGCTCAACCACTATAGTACAC
>WJLG01000029.1 GCA_014728685.1 Candidatus Falkowiibacteriota bacterium | reverse complement strand
GTCATTGGCAATGGCCGCATAAGCGGTTATCATTTGCAGGGGGGTGACCGTAATACCCTGGCCGAAAGAAGCGGTCGCCGCTTCTACCGGCCTGATCCTATTCCTTAGAAGGCTGTCGATATTTCCCGGACTTTCGGTTTCCAATTCGATGCCGGTCTTTTGGCCGAATCCGAAATCGATCACATAATCAGCAAATTTCTTAGCACCGACCTGTTCCATGGCAAATATCGAACCGGTGTTCAATGAGTGTTCAAGAACGTAATTCATATCGACCCAGCCATGAGCGCCTTTTGATTCAAAATCTGAATTCCTGATCGGCTTGTCCCAGCCATCTATGATAATACTGCCGGTATCATTGTAAATGGTCGAAGGCGATATCTTGCCATCATCGATCGCAGCAGCAATGGTCATGGTCTTGAATACCGATCCAGGTTCGTACTGCTCAAAAATAGCCGGATTATTGTATATATCGATACCTTCTACTTGGCTGTATTCATTGGGATCATAGCTTGGATAAGAGCACATGGACAGGACAGCGCCGGTCTTGGGGTCCATAACTATCACTGTACCATTATCAGCCTGATACTTATCCACTGAAGCTTTCAGCTTTTGGCAAGCTGCGAATTGGATGGACCGATTTATCGATAGGACCAGATCACTGCCGTTTTCCGGCCGAACATATTCGCGATCATTGACTATCACAATATCCTTTTTAGCCCCTCTTTCGCTTTTGATCTCGCCGAACTTTCCGAAAAGTTCATTCTCAAAAAACCCCTCCAGGCCATAACTGCCTCTCTGCTGTTCGTCTTTTAGGCCCACAAAGCCCAAAACATGCGACCCGATCTCCTTCTCCGGATAATATCGATATTTTTTCATTATGTGAGAGATCCCTTGGATAGCTACGGGTTTGGGCTCTCCGCCCTCTTGTTGGCAGATCTTTCCGTCTTTGAGCTGTAAAGATGAAGTCGATATTTTGTCCCCCGGACTGCTTAAAAACTCAGCATAAAATTCTTTCAATTTATCTTCATCCACTTTTCTAAAAAGCGGTTCATAAGGATCTTTCGGCTTGTCCAATGTCCTCAAATAATCATCCAGGTAGTCTTCTTTTCTTTTATCCACTTCTTTTTCCTTGTTCTTTTCTCTTATTTCCAGCCAAGTCGGGTCTTGCCAAAGCTCGATAAGCTTGTTCTTGATCTCAACCTCGCGCTTGTAGCGTTCTGTTTCCGGCAGATCGGCTATCTGATCAAGCTGGTACTTAAGCTCGGCCTCATCCATCTCTTTGAAATATTCGTCAACCTCTTTTTTGACTTTCTTTCTGTCGAAAACATTGAAGATCTTTTCAGCAGCCGCCTTCGGATCGGCAATATCGCAAGGCACTGCGTAGATCAAAGCAAATTCCTTATTGGTGGCAAAAGGATACAAGACATTTTCATTATCAACAGTGATATCTTCTATGAATATCTCGCCCCTTTCCGGCTCCAGCACGCTATGGGAACGATGCTGGCCTTCGGCTTTAGCCATATAAAGATCATATTTAGCTATCTGCAGATCATAAAGGCGGTAAAGTATCAGAATCCCGAATAAAAAAACAATCGCAATCAAAAAATTTATGCGATTATTGGATAGTGTATTTCTATTATCCTTCATCCGAAATCTCATAGTATTCGAGATTAATGGCCTCAGTTCATCTTACGGCCACCGCGCTGGTCTTCCTGATGTAATCGACCTTGTCGGTCTCAATCATACCTAAAGATTCGACCCTTTTGGCCAAATTATTATATGATTTCAAAGAAGTGGCGTAAATGTCAAAATTCTTATTTTCATTCTCCAGACTGACCGCTTGATTGCGCAATTCTTGTATCTTAAAACCTTTGACCACCAGTTCATTTATACCGACAACATAATAGGCCACTGAAAATAATATCAAAATCGACAATACGATATTGACAAGTTTGAAATTTATTGATCTTTTGTTTTTGCTTTTGGCTTTCCTGAAATATTCGCTTTCCGGCATTATTTTTGTTTGGGGGTTTTGTTTTTGTTTTTAAGCCCGTGAGGATCAGGCTTTTGCGCCACTCTTAATTTCGCGCTTCGAGCGCGCGGATTGTCCTTTATTTCTCTCTCGCTTGGCTCTATCGGTTTTTTCGTTATCAGCTCAAGCTCTTGCTTCTTGCCGCAGGCACATACCGGCAAGGACGGCGGACAAACACATTTAAGGCTTTTTTCCTTAAAAAACCTTTTTACGATCCTGTCTTCCAAACTATGGAAAGACACAAGCACCAGTCTTCCTTGGTCTTTAAGGAGGTCGACAGCGCTTGATAAAGCCTTTTTTAGACCCGGCAATTCATCGTTGGTTTCCATGCGCAGAGCCTGGAAGGTCTTGGTGGCAGGATGGATCTTTTTGCTCTTTTGTATCTTTACTTTAATTATTATTTGAGCCAATTGGCTGGCAGTCGTTATCGGTTCGAACGCCCTTTCCTTCACAATAGCTCGAGCGATCTTGCCGGCTTCTTTTTCCTCTCCGTATTGGGCGATTATCCTTTTAAGCTCCTTTTCTGAGTATTTGTTGACTATTTCCTCAGTAGATCTCGGACTCTTGGGTCCAAAAGCCATATCCAGCGGACCTTCGGAACGGAAGGAAAAACCGCGATCATCATCATCAAGCTGATATGAGGATAAGCCGAGGTCAAAGACTATTCCATCGAAAAGAATATCTTTTCCCAAAACTTCATGAACATCTTTTTTGATGTTCCGATAATTGTCATTTATGAATATTGTATTTTTAAGCTTTTTCTTTTTCGCGTTCTCTATGGCCTTTTCATCCAAATCAAAAGAAACGACCTTGCCCTCGGGTCCAACCTTAGCAGAGATCGCCTCTGTATATGCACCGGAACCAAGGGTGCAGTCTATGTAATATCCCCCTCGTTTTATCGCCAAATGATCGATAGCTTCTTGGATCATTACCGGCGTGTGTTTATATTCCATATATGGGACTGTCGCCAAATCCTCTTTTGTGAATAAAATTTCATAATTTCGAGAAAATTTTACAAGATAATTTTTGAGGAAATACTATCTGTATTGGCGAAAAAATTATTTGTAAAATTTACCGAAATTTGGGATTTTAGTCCAAATGCGGATTTGGTGACAGTCCCAAACTACACCCTGCTTAGTTCCGTGAAAAAGGCAACAGCGATCTATGGGCAAAACCACTGTTTTTTTGTTTTTATTTTAAAGCCTTCTTGGCCTTAAAAACGAATTAAACTCCCAGCTCGCTCAAACTTTCAGCAATATCATCGCTAGATTTCTCCGTACTGGTCTTATACTTGCTCCAAGATGCTTCATCCCAGATCTCTAAGCGATCGAACAAGCCGGCAATAACAGCTCTTTTCTTGATTACGGCAAATTGTCTTAGATAATCAGGCAAGGTTATCCTTCCTTGATTGTCGAATTCAACTTGCATGGCTCCGGCCAGCATATGTCTAGCAAAAGCACGAGCTTTGGCCTGGCTGATAGGCAAATTGGCGAATTTCTGAGCCATCTCTTCCCATTTTTCCTTAGGATATAAAAAAAGACAGTTATCCAGTCCTCTGGTAACCACTGCACCCTTTTTCAGTATTTGTCTGAATTTCGAGGGCACTGCCATTCTTCCTTTGGCATCGATATTATGTTTGTATTCGCCGATGAACATTTTTGTTGATTTAATGTCCTGATGAAAAGGTGGTTTGGGGAATTGAGATGCCCCCTCAATTTATTCACCTCAATTCCCCACTTTTCACCACTCTGATTTAAGTATACACCACCAACCCCCTCCAGTCAACCATTTTACCCCCTGATTATTATAACTAAGATTAGTTAAAAAAATAAAAAAAATCCCTACCTGTGGATAGGTGGGGAATTTTCCCTAAAAAATATTATTTTATTTCTCTATGTTTTCAACAAGTTATACACAATTTCGCATAACATATAACTCACAACTCATAACGTACGTTATGCGAATAGATCCTTCGCTATCGCTTCTGGATGACAAAAAGAAATATTCAATTATTTAGAGTTTAGAATTTAGGGTTTAGGGTTTTACCATAGCTGGATTCCCGCCTGCGCGGGAATGACGGAAGGCTGGTTAAGGCCTATGC
>WJLG01000028.1 GCA_014728685.1 Candidatus Falkowiibacteriota bacterium | reverse complement strand
GATAAAAGAAAACGAATGACACACCCCGCCCTCCGGGCACCCCTCTCAAGAGGGGATTTAAAAATATAGCTTTGCACTTTGATATTTAAGCAAAGAAAAAACCGCTCAAAACATTTCGAGCGGTTGGGAATAGGAAGCGAAAAATTCAATAGGGAAGTTTTCGCGAGTTTTTCCATGTCGGCGAAGTGGTATCCGATTCGGATACCAGATGCACTATCATTTCAGTGAGCTGGATACCTCCGGCTAAGAACTCTGCATTTGCAATAGTTCTATTTGAAATCTTTAATCCGGGGTAGTGGCCACACAAAGTGATCGAGTAGCCCCATTGCGATTCCTGATGAGGCACTCTCCATTTGGAATTTCCGTAGATCTCTATTGCGATAGGGACCAATTGCCTCCTGGTATCAATTGCCATCGAAGCGAATGTTTCGATCAGCTCCGAAGAATCGCGGTGATTGTGAGACAGGTCGAAGGCGCTATTGGCAACCATTGCAGGCTTTGGCTCAAGAGTATGTCTTATGCCAAATTTCTGGGCAAGGAAAAGAAGCGAAAAAAATACAACAGCTGCAATTGTTGGATATACCCAGATCGGGATATTGTATCCAAAACCAACCGGATATTTTTTTGGCATGAAAACCTCCTTGAAAAATTGGATTAGAAAAGATCGAATTAATTAATATATTAAATCATATATATAATTATTTGTCAATCTTTTAAGTTAATCAAGAGTCCTCTCTCAAGAGGGGAATAGAAAATATAGCTTTGTACTTTGATATTTAAGCAAAGAAAAAACCGCCCGAAACATTTCGGGCGGCAGCTTGATAAGGTGGTTTTTAATTACCAGGAAACCCCGGGAGTAGCGTAGCGGATCCCGGGGAGGAGGTCATTATCTACTTTTGGATTTCGATCTTTGAATCGCATCGTTCCATTATATCTTTCCTCACAAAGGAAAGATACGAAAGCGATAAAAGAACCAAGACCATCCCAACGCTGATCATTCCACCTATTAATATACGTTTTACCTTATTAAACATAAAACCTCCTTTAAACTTTGGAAAGATCAAATTAACTATATAATTATTATATCATAATTTAATAATATTGTCAAATAAAATAATTTAAAAAATTAAATAAATTCGCAGTTTGTACTTTACAATCTGCAATTTGAAAACATATGCAAAATAACAATCAGCCGAATCAAAATCAAAAAAAAGAGATCAAATTAGCCGACAACATCCCCGGCGGCGAGTATGCCAACAATATGCAGACCATGTTCAACAGGGATGAATTCCAGATGATCTTTATGAACATCTTGGCTGGAAGCGGAAGAGTTTCGGCCAAGGTCATCTCTTCTCCCGGTCATTTTAAGAGAATGGTCAAAGCTGTCGAAGGAGCTTTGAAATTATATGAAGAAAAATTCGGTGAAATAAAAGAAGCTGAAGGCCCGGAAAACAAGGAAATCGGATTTAGGGGCTAATTCAATTATCAATTATAAATCTACAATCTTCAATGAAAATAATTGAAGATTGTAGTTTGAAGATTAATAATTCATGTCAAAAGATTACTATAAAATTCTCGGTGTTGATAAGGGCGCAAGCCAAGAAGATGTTAAAAAAGCATTCAGAAAGTTAGCGCACCAATATCACCCCGACAAACAAACCGGCGATGAAGCCAAATTCAAAGAGGTAAACGAAGCTTACCAAGTTCTTGGTAATGAGCAAAAAAGAAAACAGTACGACCAATTCGGAGCCGGTTTTGAGAATATGGGCCAGGGCGGTTTTGGCGGCGGCCAGGGATTTGGAGGATTCCAGGGCAATATCAACATGGAAGATTTGTCTGATATGTTCGGCGGTTTCGGCGATATGTTCGGTTTCGGAGGCGGTTCATCCAGAAGAAGGGGCCCTAGGCGCGGTTCTGATATCGAGATGATCATGAGCTTATCTTTTGAAGAGGCGGTTTTCGGCACTGAAAAAGAGATCAAGTTCAAGAAAAGGGTCGTATGCGATCGTTGTAAAGGAGAAGGAGCTGAGCCGGGAGCCAAGATTGAAACTTGCAAGGCTTGTGGCGGATCCGGAAAAGTGCGAAAAGTGCAAAGAACCATCTTGGGCGCCATACAAGTTGAAACCACTTGTACAAATTGCGGTGGCGAGGGCAAGACTTTTTCCGAGGCTTGCGGAAAATGCGGTGGATCAGGAGTCGCTACCGACACGGTGGATCTTAAGGTCAAAGTACCGGCCGGTATCGATCAGGGCGAAACCATCAGACTTTCCGGACAAGGAGAAGCGGGCGATAAAGGTGCTCCGGCCGGAGATCTCTATATCAGAATGAAAGTTGATCCTAATAAGGAATTGGAAAGAAATGGTTATGATATCAAAAGCACAGTCGAGATCACTTTCACTCAAGCGGCCTTGGGCGACAAGATCGACATCAAGACCATTCACGGGGACGTCAGCTTGAAGATACCGGAAGGCACTCAATCCGGGACAGTATTCAAACTCAAGGGGAAAGGAGTTCAAATATTAAATGGTCGAGGCAATGGCGACCATTTGGTGGAAGTGGTGATCAGAACCCCAAAAGGTCTTAGCAAGAAACAAAAGGAAGCTTTGAAGGAATTGGATATTTAGATAAATTCAATAAAAAATAAAAAGCTCCATCAAGGAGTTTTTTGCTTGCTCTTGATATATTTTAAATATTGTGTTATAAAAAGTAGAATTGTTCTTTAACCTTTGGAGGTGTTTGATGTGCGAACATGTTAATTGCGATGTTTCTGTTACGACCGGCCATATCTGTGCTGATATTGATAATTTCACGCGTACAACAGAAGATCAGTTCCGCTGCAATTCGTGCGGATATATCAATATTTTTGAGGGATTAGAAAAAGGAGAAAAACCGGATCATTTTCGCTGTAGCGAGTGCGGTGCTAAACTCCGATTCGCGAATATCCTGCACGACCATTGTGGTGAGTGCGGGGAATGCAAAGCTTTTTGTAGATGCAAGGAGGTCTAATGGCAATTTCAACAGTTGTTGACAGTGTCGATTTGAATATTGACCAAGAACATTTGCTAAGCGTGCTGAAGCAGGATCAGAAAGACCCGGCACAAATCTATTTGACTGCGGAAGAGGCTATCTTTTGTAAGATCCTCGGGCAAAAAGAAAAAAGACTTGTAGGCTCTTTCAAGGAGCTGGATTTTAAGGAATTGGTTTGCGATTGCAGAGCACCCTTGATCCGTGTTGAAAAAGAAGGCGAGGTCTTCCACATTTGCAGAAGTACATTCTGCGATTTTTTCAAAAAACATTAAGAATTTTGCGGCTTGTGAAAAGAGCCGCTTTTTTAATAAAAATAACCGCATTTCAGAGAAACGCGGTTTTTCTTTCCAAGCTGGCTCCGTAGCCATTTTCGTTGTGAAAAGTGCAGGCCGTTAAACAAAAACAGTCATTTCGAGAATGAATGATGATCTCAAGTTCTTCCAGATCTTTATCATCTTTAGGGCTCTCTGTGATTTTCGCTTCATAATTTCAGACATCTATGATCATGGAG
>WJLG01000027.1 GCA_014728685.1 Candidatus Falkowiibacteriota bacterium | reverse complement strand
TTCGGAAGAAATACGCGACCTCAAAGAGCTTGGCTTGCCGGAAATATTCAAAAAGAACATAAGTTCCAATTCAGGTCTTTTGATCGTCGGCGGTCCCAGTGATTCCGGTAGGACATCAACTATAGCCAGCATCATCGAAAAGATAAATAAAGAAGAAAAAAAGTTCGGTATAACCCTGGAGAAGCCCATAGAAAGGTTCTTCGTGAACAAGCAAAGCATCATCGATCAGCGTCAGATCGGAGTGGATGTCAACAACTATGTGGACGGCCTTAAACATTGTTTGGAAGAGGATGTTGATTTTGTCTATATCGACGAGATCAGAGAAGATTTTGATAAAGCCTTGCCGCTCATTTTAGAATTGGCTTCCGGTAACTGCTTGGTGATAATAGAGATCAACGGCGAAAGCTCTATTAGGGTCTTGGAAAGGATACTTAACACTGATTGTAAGAATTTTTCCCGGGAATCGATGCGCTATCTTTTAGCTGATGTCCTTTTGGGGGTAATAGTGCAAAGATTGATACCCAATCAAAGTGGAGAACTTTCTTTGGCTATGGAAGTTTTGATGTCCAATTTTGCCATTAAATCATTGATCAGAGAAGGGAAAATATATCAACTGGAAAGCGTCATTCAGAATTCCGCTGAAGAAGGGACCATAAGCATGGGGAAATCGATCAAAGAATTGATAATGTCCGGGAAAGTCGATCCCGGAGAAGTCGAGAACCTCAATTTAGAGATATAATATGCCAATATTCAGATACAAAGCCTTTGATTATCAGGGTAATAAGACCCAAGGATTGATCAGTGGTTTCAATAAGAATGCGGCCGCTGAGAATCTTAATAATCGCGGTTTCGAAATAATTTCGATCGAGGACAAGACCGATAGCTGGGAGCTTAAGCTTCTGGTTTTGATCAATCCGATAAAGATCAAGGATCTGGTCGTTTTTTCCCGCCAGTTTTCAGTGATGATCTCGGCCAATTTGGCTTTGGTCCAATCGCTTAAGATAGTTGCTGAACAAACCGAGAACATCGCCCTTAAATCGATAATTTCCGAGATTGCTTATGAAGTGGATGGCGGGGCCTCTTTATCCAGCGCTTTAGCCAAACGTTCCAAGATATTTACTGATTTTTATGTGAATGTGGTAAAGTCCGGCGAAACTTCGGGAAAACTCGACGATGTTTTGAATTATTTGGCTGATGAGATGGAAAAGGATTACGATATGATGAGCCGCATCAAGGGAGCAATGATCTACCCGGCCTTTGTTCTTACCGGCTTGGTGGTGGTTGGAACCATCATGATGGTGGTGGTCGTGCCGAAGCTGACCGAAATTTTGCAGGAAACAGGATCAGAATTGCCTTTTTCGACAAAGATAGTCATCGGAGTTTCTGATTTTTTGATCAGCTATTGGATAATCGCGGTGATCTTGGTAGTAGGCATGGTTTTGGGAGTAAGAGTGCTTATCAGCAGCCCGGCCGGAAAGCGCTGGATCGATAGCCTGAAACTCAAATTGCCGGTTTTCGGCAAATTATTTCAGTATATTTATATGGTCAGGTTCACCCGTTCTATGAAAACCCTGATCGCCGGAGGCGTGAACATAACCAAGGCTTTAAGCATTGTTTCCGAGGTGGTCGGTAATGAAGCTTATAGGAGTATCATTGAAGAAAGCGCCAAAGAGGTTCAAGAAGGAAATACTCTGTCTTCGGTTTTTGAACATAGCAGCCAAGTTCCTCGCATGGTGCCGCAAATGATAAATGTCGGTGAAAGAACCGGTAAATTGGAATTAGTTCTGGAAAAGATCACTGATTTTTATGCACGAGAGATCAATAATATATTGAGCAATTTGGTCACCTTGCTTGAACCGATAATAATGATAGTAATGGGCGTGGCAGTCGGCATTATGGTGGCGGCTGTAATTATGCCTATGTATAATATGGCTAATCAATTTTAAGATATTTCTTAATAATATGAACATAATGGCAAGAAAACCCAAAAGATCGGCGCAGAAAGGAGACGAGGGGGCCTTAAGAATGCAGATCATGATCTTTTCAATGGTCATTATATTCTTGCTTTTTTGCTTTCTTTATCTTTTGAGCACAATGGGATCAGGAAGAAGGGATGAGCATAGAATAGAAGGACTCAGAGCGCTTAGAGAGGCTTTATTCGGCTATTATAACGAGAATGGTTATTACCCTTCTTCTGTTTCCGATTGGAACCCGGATAGGGCGGATATGGGAGCGGAAATAGAGGCAGGAGCCAATGATTATGATAATTTAGCTTCTTTGATATCTGATTTTTTACCCGAATTTCCGACCGATCCTTTGAATCCGGCCAATAGCCCTGTCGTGAGCGAAGAGTATATTTATCGTTATGTTTCAAGTTCTGACGGCCGTAATTTTGCCATAGTTTTTGAAACCGAAGACAAGAATGACGATTCCCCGGCCGTTTTAAGAGGTTGGTGATCTGTCTGATGATTGATTTTTAAGATCGAATGAGAGACCCATTGTTATGCTTGTCTATTTATGATATAATTTTAGTATAATATAATTTATTAATATCCCCATGCTTTTGCTTTTTATAATTGTCAAAAGCATAGAGAGAGGAGGTGAGCTATGAATAAAAAAGGTTTTACTTTGATCGAGTTGTTGGTCGTGATCGCTATCATCGGTATTTTGTCCACGCTTTCAGTGATCGCATTGAACAATGCTCGTCAAAAGTCCAGAGATGCCAGGAGGGTGGCGGATGTAAAGCAGGTCCAAACCGCTTTGGAGCTTTATTTCAATGATGAAAGCAGATATCCGGATCCGACGGATGTTACCTTCGACGGTGCTAGTTCCATTGTCGGTCCGACCTCATCCACTACTTATATGGCGGTCGTTCCTCAGGCTCCTCAGCCTTATGGCGATGGTCCATGTAGTGGCGGAGACAATTACGAATACACTCAGGCAACTACAGATACCTATGAGATCCGCTATTGTTTGGGAGCTGAGACCGGAGGTATTGCTTCGGATGATCACTATGCTACTCCGGCAGGAATTGCCGATCCATAAAGAGTTCTTAAAAGGCCTATTAAGAATTTTTCCAAAAAACGGTTTAAAAAGCCGTTTTTTGTATTTTTGGATTTAGTGTATAATTAATAAAGGCAGGCAATCCCCATAAAATAATATGAAAAACCGACAAAAGACAATCAGCCGATCTTTAAGCGAATTTTTGATATTGGCTATAGTTTTTTTTACTCCTCTGGTCTTTGCTTTTTATCCATGGAGTTATAATATTTTTGAGATCAACAAGGTGATCCTGTTTAGGATATTGACCACCTTGGCACTCTTGGCTTTTGTCTGGTTTGTTTTTTCGCGCG
>WJLG01000026.1 GCA_014728685.1 Candidatus Falkowiibacteriota bacterium | reverse complement strand
CTTGATATATTTCTCAGCCGGGATGGACCAATCATTGGCTTCGGTCATGATCCTTTTGATCAATTCCTTCCACTTTCTCTTATCGCCGTTAAAATTCTCCAGGGCCCTGATGATCGCTCCGAACAAATGGAATTCATCAAAATGAGAAAAGACAAAACCTGTACCTTTTCCGGTCGCCGGACTGTAATTGACCACGGTATCGTTCAGGCCGCCGACTTTTCTCACTATCGGAACACAGCCGTATCTCATGGCTATCATCTGATTGATCCCGCAAGGCTCGTAATTCGAAGGTAGAATGAAAAAATCCGAAGCCGCGTAGCACAATGTCTCATATTTCTGATTCTCCTCATGCGTGGTCATGGCAATGAATTTCTTTGGATATTTCTTTTTCATTTTTTTAAAAGCAGATAGGTACTCTTTGACATTGCAAGACCCGGCCAAGACGATCTGCACGTTCATCATGGACATCAACTTATCCAGTATCTTCACTATCAGGTCGAATCCTTTCTGAAAGGTCATTCTGGAAGTGGAACAGACCATCGGGATCTTCTCATTGACCGTCAAAGAGAATTTTTGTTGTAAATACTTCTTGTTCTCCTGTTTACCCTCGAAATTTCCGGCATTATACCTCTTGTTCAAACCGGGGTCGTTGATAGGATTCCAAGCCTCATAATCAATGCCGTTCACGATCCCAAAAAGCCGATCGCTTCTATTGCTCAAAATGCGGTGCAGGTCTTGCCCGAAATCCTTGGTCATTATCTCTTCCCGATAGGTTTCGGATACCGTACTGATGGCATCGGCTGACAAAATAGCTCTTTTGGCAAAATTTATATATTCGATACCCTCATCTTCCAAGTGAGGCAAGCGGCCACGGCCGTCATCTTTCTTTTCCGGTTCCACCTCCCACCAATTCTTACCCATTTGGAACACCAAGTTATGGATCGTGTAGATGGTTTTAGCCTTTTTCAAAGTTTTTGAATATTGAAAATCGGTTTTAAGATAGTATGGTATCAAGCCGGTCTGCCAATCATGGCAATGGATGATATCAGCCTTGAACTTAAGTAAAGAAAGCAGCTTCAATGAAGCCACGCAAAAGACCATGAATCTGGCGTTTTCGTGGGTCGATCCGTAAAGGCTTTTCCGCTTGGAGAAATATTTTCCGCTTTCCACGAAATAAACGGGGACATTGCCATCAAGCTCTCCCTGCCAATAATTGACATGCACTGCGTCCTCGGAATTTATATTCACTCTTATGTTTTCCATTATCATCTTCAAGCCGAACTTCTTTTTATCGATTATCTGACCATAAAGCGGGGTAATGCAGATCGGATCCGCCCCGGCTTTTTTCAAAGCTTCCGGCAAGCTCTTGGCCACATCTGAAAGGCCGCCTGATTTGGAAAAAGGCGACAACTCGGAAGATATGGAAACTATCTTTAATTTTTTCTTTGTAGGCATAATTCGATCTATATATAATTCAAAGCGCAGATCGCGGCCGCTAAAGCATCAGCAGCGTCATCAGGCTTTGGTATCTCTTTTAGATTCAAAAGTATCTTGACCATCTTTTGTACTTGGGCCTTGCCGGCTTGCCCGTAAGCTGAGACCGCTTGTTTAATCTGAAGCGGGGTGAATTCTACGATCTTCAATCTATTCATCTTGACGGTCAAAAGGACCACTCCCCTGGCCTGGCCGACTATCAAAGCCGTTTTGGCGTTCTTGCAAAAGAATAATTCTTCGACCGCCACTAACCCGGGCTGATATTCATTTATCAATTCATCCAATTCGTTTTTAAGTATTTCCAAACGGTCTATCAGCTTTGATCCGGCTTTTGTCTTGATCGATCCGTAAGCCAAGCACTTTATTTTTCCGCCTGCCAATTTCTCTACCACTCCATAACCCGTATCGGCTATGCCGGGATCGATCCCAAGAATGATCTTGCTCATTTTATAGAATTAAATATTCACATTGGTGTAATGGTCGGACACGTCATCCGACTCTTCCAGATCCTCGATGAATTTTTCGATCTTTTCCTTTTCTTCATCAGAAACTTCTTGTTGATTCTTGGCTACGTACTCAATATCAGCCGATTCAGTAGACACCTCTTTTCCATCCAGATATTTTTTCATCTTATCAAGGTCGGCAACCGCAGTATAAATGGTCATGCCTTCTTCTTCTTTGACAATATCTTCAGCGCCTTGATCGATCAATTCCAGTTCAGCTTCCTCTCCCAGAAGCTCGGCTTTTTCCGCTTCTTCTTTCAATATTCTGATCACTCCTTTTTTATCAAAATTCCACATGACAGACCCCAACGATCCCCCGTATTTTGAAAAAACATGGCGCACTTCAGAAGCACTGCGATTCTTGTTGTCCGTCAAGCATTTGATTATGAATTGGCTGTTAGCCGGACCTATTCCTTCATAATAAAGCTCCTCGATCTGAGCTCCTTCCAATTCTCCTGTTCCTCTTTTAATGGCCTTCTCAATGTTGTCTTTGGGCATATTTACAGCCCTGGCCCGATCCATGGCCACTCTTAAAGAAAAATTCGTATCCGGATCACCGCCCTTTTCCCGAGCGGCAATGGTTATGACATTGGCCATTTTAGTGAAAATTTTGCCTCTTTTGGCATCATTTGCCTCCTTTTGTCTATGGGTTGTCGCCCACTTCGAATGTCCTGACATAATATACTATTTAATATAAAAAAACGACATTATTAGTTATTATCTGTCGCTT
>WJLG01000025.1 GCA_014728685.1 Candidatus Falkowiibacteriota bacterium | reverse complement strand
TCAATATACCCTCAAGCCTCTTGGTTCTGGAGGCTTTGGTCATTTCCTTATTTATCTCATCGGCGCTTGTCTTTCGGCCGGCGACAAAAACGATATCGCACAAGGAAGCGACCGGGGTCGGAACTCTGACAGCCAAGCCGTCGAATTTGCCCTTCAGTTGCGGTATGGCCTTGGTGGTTGCTACAGCCGCTCCGGTAGTGGTCGGGACGATATTTATGGCAGCCGCCCGGGCGCGCCTCAAGTCTTTGTGAGGTCCGTCAACGATATTTTGATCAGCAGTGTAGGAATGGATGGTCGTCATTATGGCTTTCTTAACGCCGATCCTTTCTTTTAAAGCGCTCATCAAAGGCGCTAAACAATTAGTAGTGCAAGAAGCCATCGAGATGATCTTCTGGTCTTTGGTGATCTCGTCTTCGTTCACTCCCGGGACAAAGGTTGGTATTTCATCATCTTTGGCCGGAGCAGATATTACAACCTTCTTGGCTCCGGCTTCGATATGCCAGCCGGCTTTTTCCGCGTCTCGAAATATTCCGGTCGATTCTATCACCACATCGACCTCTTTCTTGCCCCAAGGCAGATCTTTGGGATCCCTTTCGGATAAAACCGGATATTTTTTGCCATCCACGACCAGAGAGCCCTTATTGGCTTTTATCTCTTTGGAGTATCTACCATAGACGCTGTCATACTGGAGTAAATGCGCCAAAGTTTTAGTGTCGGTCAGATCATTGATGGCCACGATCTCGATATTTTTTTTGTTCAACAAGGCTTTAAAAACCGCTCGGCCGATGCGGCCGAATCCATTTATGGCTACTTTCATAAATTACATAAGACATGCATCACTTTTAATGAAACATGAGGTTAAAAATTATGTTTATATTATAACATAAATGCCTTATTGCCGAAAATCTGTAATTTGTCTTTCTTTTTTCCGTATATTATAATAGAATATATCATACATAATTTTTGCTTCATTGTTGCCTGGCTTCATTGTTGCATCGATAATCTTAATTATGAAAAAAACGAAAAACAAGTATCTGCTTTTAAGCCTTATTTTGGGCGGAGTCTTTATTCTCAGCCCCTTAATGGCTTTGGCCAACGGTTTTGATCCGAACAATATAATCAGCGACTACGAAGTTTTGAATTATGACTCCATGAGCTTGGCGCAGATCCAGGACCTTCTTGATAGTAAAGATGGATATCTGGCCAATTACCGCACCCAAAACCCTGACGGAAAAACGATGACAGCGGCTGAGGTCATCTATGACCGCGCCCAAACCAATAAGATCAGTCCGAAATTCATCATTGTCCTATTGCAGAAAGAAATGGGTCTGATCGAAGATAAGGACCCCAAGCAAACCCAGCTTGATTGGGCTACAGGCTATGGCTGTCCGGACGGAGGCGGCTGCAATGAACGCTGGCGCGGATTTTGGAAGCAGGTCAATAGCGCCACTTTGCAATTTTATGACTATATTGAGAATTTCCAAGACTATAAATACCAAAAAGGAAAAACCTATACTTTCTCCAACCCTTATTCAACTACCATAAACGGAACGGTTATCGTAACCCCGGCCAACAATGCCACCGCTGGTTTATACAATTACACCCCGCACGTCTACAACGGCAACTACAATTTCTACCGCATCTGGAAGAGATATTTCACCAAAGGAGATTATCCAAATGGTTCTCTTCTCCAAGCTCGAGGAGAAGTCGGTGTCTGGCTGATACAAAACGGACAGAAAAGGCCTTTCTTGAGCAAAGGCGCTTTGACCAGCCGTTTTGATGAGAATAAGATAATCCAAGTGGAAAAAAGCGAACTTGACGGCTATCCAAAAGGCGCTCCCTTAAAATTCCCCAATTACTCTATTGTCCGCTCGCCCAAAGGCAATCTTTTCCTGCTGGTTGATGATAAGCGCCGAGGATTCACCGACTATGAAGCTTTTAGAAAAATGGGTTATAACCCGGAAGAGATCGAGGACGCCAGCTGGGAAGATATCAATTCTTACATAGAAGGAACGCCGATCACCCCGACTTCCACTTATCCAACCGGCGCTTTATTGCAAGATAATTCATCCGGAGGCGTGTACTGGGTGATAGAGGGTAAGAAAGCCCCGCTTCATGACCGAGTACTTCTGGATACCGAATTCAAGAATAAAAAAATAATACAAGTCTCTCCCGAAGAGCTGGCAGAATACACCACTGTAGATCCGGTAATGCTTGAGGATGGAGAACTTCTGACTTCCGAGGCCACTCGCGCTGTTTATTTAATAGAAAATGGCATGAAAAGACCTTTTATCTCCGGAAAGGTTTTTGAGAGGCGGGGCTATAAATGGGAAAATATAATCACGGTCTCTCCGCAGTATTTGGCCAAATACTCCATCGGAAAACTTGTTAAGGAAGAAATGTAATATGATAAAAACCGCTGCCATTGTCCCCCATCCTTTGATACTCATACCCAACATCGGGAGAGAGAATCTAAGCCTTTTGGAACAGACCATCAAAGCCTATCAAAAATTGGCTGAGGACTTAAAGGAACAAGAGATAGAGTCTATAGTTATTTTCTCTTCTCATGGACCAATAAAGTCCGATGCTTTTTGTATTAATTTATCTGAAAAATTCGAGATCAACTTCGAAGAATTCGGGGACTTTGCCACCAGATCATCGATAGAGGGAGATTTGTATTTAGCTCAGACTATCAAAGAGATATTTCCGAACGATCTTAAAGTAAGAATGATAAATAACCAGGTATTGGATCATGCTTCGGCCGTTCCCCTACTGCTTCTTTGCCAAGAACTCAAAGATGTTAAAGTTGTACCGATATATATTTCCGGGCACGATCTTAAAAGACATTTTGAATTTGGAAAAAAGATCGGCAAACAACTAGCCAAAGAAAAGAAGAAAATAGCAGTGATCGCCTCCGGAGACCTATCTCATTGCCTAAATAAAAAAGCTCCTGCCGGCTACTGTCCGAAAGGAGCTAAATTCGACCAAAAATTAATAGAAGACTTAAAAGCCAAAGATCCGGAATATCTTTTAAACACCGACAATGAACTCTTGGAAGAGATCAGGGCTTGCGGACCACAGGCAATATCAAGCTTACTGGGAGTTTTGGATGTGCTGGATTATGAAACTGATATCCTATCCTATGAGTCGCCTTTCGGAATCGGCAATTTGACCGCCCGTTTCACTATTCAGGATCAGAAGACTTCTTCTTAGCTCCTACTACTTTGAAAAAATATTTCCAAGGCTCACCTTCTTGGCAAAGCTCCTTAGTGTCATTTAGGGCCATCAAGACAAATTCTTTGGAATTTTCCTTACACACCTTAAAGACAGCCGAACGTTTGAAATTCGGGATACCCAAGTCATTTATTATGCTCAAGGCTAATTCCTGCCATTGATAAGCCGGGGGCTTGGGAGCTTGGGGCTTTTTTTTAAGTATTTCCGAAAAACTTTCCGGACCTTTGAACTCTTTACTCATACTTGATATATTTTGACTTTTATGTTATTATTTGAACCTAACTTAAATTCATATTAACAAATTTAAATCTTATATACAATGGCTAAAATACTAAAAATAATCACTGATCCAAATCCCATCCTTAGGAATATATCCGAACCTGTTGAAAATGAAGATATCAATGACCCGAAGATGATAGATTTTACTGAGGATATGAAAAAGACTATGCTGGAAAAAGACGGTGTCGGTCTGGCCGCCCCTCAAGTCGGTGAAAATATCCGTTTGATAGTCGTAAATACCAAAGATGGAGTTTTACCGATGTTCAATCCTCAAATAACCAAAAGGTCTTTTGGAAAATACTGGGAACAAGAAGGTTGCTTGTCGTTACCAATGGTGTTCGGAGACGTGAAAAGGTGTAAAAAAATAACCTGCATCTACAGGAATATCAAGGGTGAAAAGATAGAATTAAAAGCCGAGGGTCTCTTGGCCAGGATCATCCAGCATGAGGTCGATCACCTGAACGGAATACTTTTCACGGACAGAGCTAAAAGGATACATAAAGAAGAATAGCGCCAAGCGTTATTTTTTTTTGTGTCCGTTCATTTTTTTAAGGACTATGAAAGTAGCGATCATTAAGGCGATTATTATGAACACCAAGGATATTTCCTTGTAATAACGACTCAAAGCTTCTTGATTCGATCCGAAAAGATAACCCAACAGAGCCAAGGTGGTCACCCAGATAGCCGAACCCAGACCGGTATAGATGATGAATTTCGTAAAATTCATCCGGGCAAATCCGGCCGGGATCGATATCAGCTGGCGGATCACCGGTATCAGCCTTCCGATCAAGGTCGATAAACTGCCGTGCTGTAAAAAATAATCCTCGGCTTTTTTTATTTTACTGCAATCAATGAACAGGCATTTGCTCACTTTATGGCCGGCTACTTTGTAGATTATGGCTCGACCCAGATACATGGCCAAAAAATAATTGATGACCGCTCCGATAATGCTCCCCAAAACTCCGAAAAGGATGACCAAATAAAGATTCATCTGGCCTTGGCTGGCCAAATAAGCAGCCGGCGGGATAATGACTTCTGAAGGAAAAGGAATGAACGAGCTTTCGACCGCCATTAAAAAAAGAATACCCCAGTATCCCAATTGATCGCTTATTTGTAGAAAAAAATCTATGAATTCATGCATATCTGTATATATATTAACAGAAGATGGCAAAAATGCCAATGTGGAAAAGATCAAAGATCACCCTTTTGACACAGACCGATAAAAAACCTAATATATATTATATAATTATCACTATATGAAAAAATACAAGATCGTTTTCTTTGGTACGCCTGAATTCGCCGTACCCAGTCTTGAAAGCCTTATTCAAGATGACAACTTCGAAGTGGCAGCCGTGGTCACCCAAAAAAACAAGCCGGTCGGGCGCGGCCATGTTCTGACGCCTCCGCCGGTGAAAGTTTTTGCCGACCAAAAAAATATCCCGACGCTTCAACCGGATCATATAAGCGAGATCCAAGATCGATTCAAACAGCTGGCTCCGGACATAGCTGTGGTGGTTGCTTATGGCAAGATCATCCCGGCCGATATGCTCGAGGTCCCGGCCTATGGATTCATCAACTTGCATGGATCGATACTGCCGAAATATCGCGGAGCGGCTGTTCTGCAAGCGCCCATACTTTATGGCGATACTGAAACCGGGGTAAGCATCATTAAAATGGACAAGGGTCTTGATACCGGCCCGATACTGTCCATCGGCAAGATCGCTCTTAAAGGCGATGAAACCGCCGGGCAATTGCATGACAAACTGGCTCGTATGGGCTCCAGAATGCTGCCCAAAGTCATCATGCAATACATAAACGGCTATATTGAACCGGAAGAACAAAAAGGAGAAAGCAAATACATAAGAACATTGGATCGCGGGAATGGCCGGATCAATTGGAATAAAAAGGCCAGCCAGATCGAAAAACAGGTGCGCGCCTACACGCCCTGGCCCGGAACCTTCACTACCTATCAAGAAAAGATACTCAAGATATTGGAAGTTGATAAAAATATACTCAACACCAAGGGTCGACAGATCGGCGAAGTGCTGTCCAGGGATGGTCGACCGGTGGTTCAAACCGGAGAAGGTAGCTTGGTTCTGAAAAAATTGCAGATCGAAGGCAAGAAGCCTTTGAATGCTGAGGATTTCCTGCGCGGACATGAGGATCTTGTCGGCAGCGTCTTGAAATAACATTGACTAAAATCAAATTATACTTTATATTATTAATAACATAAAAAAAATAAATCCACCTACTTTAGGGGATTTTATTTTTCTTTTAATGTATATTGAAAATTCAAGGCCGATAGGCTGACATGGTCCCTTCGTCTAGTGGTTAGGACATCAGGTTCTCATCCTGGTAACAGGGGTTCGATTCCCCTAGGGACTACAAAAATAAAAGCGCCTGCAAAAGTAGGTGTTTTTTATTTTTGTATTTCCGTACGAGGATGAGAACCCATGGAACACAACGAGTAAAAAAGAATAAACATTAAATCTAAATATAATTTATTTAACCTGAGGCTAAGCGGTGAGATTCCCCTAGGGACTACCTACAAAAAACACCCAGTTCATTCAGTGCGGGTGTTTTTTATTTTCCTATATTCAAAGGTCGAGGGCCAAAAACAAAGCGCGTTGCATAAAACAACGCGCCACTATTTCAAGATCAAGACATCAGTGTACTCACCGTCGAAGAAACTCATATTATGAACTACCATACCCTCTCCTTTTCTTCAAAGAACGATTATCTTACGACATTCATTTCAGTCACCTTTCCTTGTCCTGACGCCACCTGGTCGTCTTTAAGGTCAGTATTGATATTATCCAATTTGCCTGATATTTCCTTTTCAGCAAAAGTATCATAAGCACTATACTCGATATCTTTCAGAATGTCGAGCGTCTTCCCAAGATCGCCCTCGCCCGGTATCAGCTCGATCTCGAATCCGGCTCGATACTCCCCGTCTTCGGCCTCGACTTCGTCAATACTCCAAACAACCTTCTTGGTGATCTCGCCGTACCTGATCTTGCCGGCTATCAAACTTTTTTGATCGGTATAGACCACATTATTCGGCAAAACAGCCGAAACACTGACATTTTCCAATTCATTGCCCAAATTATCCACTTCCCAGAATATCCAATATCTGGTCGGAACATCCACTATCGGCGGCAACGGCCCGATTCCCAGCTGATCGCCTTGAGCGCTGTAATAGACACCCTTGGAACCGACTTGCAGATCGGATAAATATCTTATGTTATCCGAATAGATATTATATTCCATGCTCTTATCTTCAAGCGAATAATTCACATCTGCCGCCAAGGCCACTTCCTGATTGACACCGATATTGCTTCTTGAAAAAACGACTTCTATATCGATCTCACCGGCCTCCTCCGGTTTTATCGACTTGGAAAAATCAATATTAGTTCCACTCACCTGATAATCACTGCTTTCCGGCACCTTGAATTCTTCTATCCTGAAAGCGCTGTCCGTGGTGTGGAAAAGCATTTTCAAACCTGAAAGCGGAGTTGATTCCTTGTTCTTATAACGAAGAGTAAAATTGATCGCCTCATTATCGGAAGCTGATTCCCTATCCGCCTCTATCCGGGCTGAGAATTGCGGAATAGAGATCTTCACTTTGTCCTCGACTTCCCTTTGCTTGATCTTGCCTGTCAGAGTGCTCATATAAACTTGCCACAGCAATTGCACTGACCGCTTCTCCACTTCGGCCACAGCTTCAAAATCGATAATCGCCTTTTCCCCGGAACGCAATCCGGCGATCGTGATCGAATTATTATTCAAAGTAGCTTCAGGATAATTGACGCTTTTGATCTCAATCGCCGACTCCTTCAATACAAACTCCAGATCCGACTCCAGATCTGATTCACCATTATTTTTGATCAATAAACGGCCGCGAAAAGGAACATCTTTATAGATATTTTCCGGCATATCGATGGCCAAAGAGATGCTGGAATCCTCTATGGAATAAACTAAGGAATCCAAGACATTGCGCTCTTTGCCCCCAATCTTATAGCCAAAAGAAAAATTCATGACCTGGCGGCTACCGATCTCGCCCAGAACAGCGCCCTGGATAAGGATCTTGCCGTTAGCACCGCTTTTTAACTCTCCGATCTCAAAAGTATTGGTCGTCTGATTGAAAATATTCGAAGGCACGACCCGAACCAAAGTAAAATTCTCTGGCAACCTTACCGAAATGCCGGCATCAGACAGATTCATGTCTGAAGGATTGTGATACTTTATTTCAAAGGTTTCGATCTCACCGGAAGTGGCATAATCATCCACCAGCCTGGTCTTTAGACCCAAATCAATATTCGGCTTTAAATTGCGCAGGATGAAAAAAGACGCCAAAAGGCCTACTATCACCAAAACCAAGATAATATCAGCCCATAGATGGAACTTACTGCCCTCATAATGCTTTCTCTTTCTTTCCTTCAAGGTCTCTTTGATAGGGTTGGCCATTATATTCAAAGAGCCTATCACTAAATTTCCGGCTTTTTTGACATCAATGCCATCCCGGCTCACTGACACAGATCCGCCGGCTCGATCTTCTTTAATAGAAATCCCGTCATCTTTTCTGACGATCTCAATATTGCCTTTTTCCCGGCTGAACTCTTTATTTTTTTTGTCTTTTCCCTGATTATCCATATATTTATATTATATTACTTATTCTATTAATAGTTAAGGCTTCCAGCCAATATCTCGTCCTTATTATCACCATTAAGATCAGCTGCTATCACCATGATCCCGTCTTTCATGTCTTCACTATAAGCATTGAATTCCTTTTTCAGATTGCCATCTTTGGTGAATATCCTAACTCGAGGAGACTCTCCTGGGCCGGCTCCGGCTATTATCTCCAGTTCTCCCCGGCCGTCTACATTGCCGATAGCGATCCTCACGCCTGAACGAAAACCGGAATCAAAGGCAAAGAAACCGCCGATCAAAGGCGCCCCATCCTTGGAAAAAACCCTGATATGCGGACCGCCTCCGGTTCCAGCGCCAGTAATGATCTCTTTGGTGCCGTCACCGTTCAGATCCATGACCGCAATATTCACTCCGCCGCGAAAATTCTGATCATAAGCGAAAAAACCGCCGATCAAAGGCTTGCCTTCTTTATTGAAAACACGCACATGCGGACCGCCGCCTCGGCCGGCGCCGGTGATTATCTCTTTGACAGCATCTCCGTCCAGATCAGCCACCGCAAAGGATATCTCACCCGCGAATTTGCCGTCATAAGGCTGAAAACGAGAAATGACATTGCCGTTCTTGTAAACGGTTATCACCCCCCTATAATTGACCAGCTCTTCTTCTCCGCCGTCATTATCAATATCAGTGATCAGGACTTGAGCACTGCCGGGATAATCTTCTTTATAAGTAAAGAAACCATTGCGTACTTGGCGTCCTTCTTCATTGAAAACCCTGACAAAAGCGCCGTTATTGAATCCTTTATTCTTGATGATATCAGAAGCTGTGCTCTGAGGCTCTTCTTGCTGAGACGGCTGAGAAACGACTACGGGCTTAAAATCAACCGTTCTGAGCATTACCACCGCATCCTCGCCCATCATAGCCACCATATTGACTTTAGAGCCGTTGTTTATGCGCCTATCTTGCGTACCATTTATTTTTTCAAACACCTCGTCATCAAAAACATAAGCCTGATCCTGCTTGGTGGAATTCACGACAACTACGCCATTTTCAAAATCCCGCCTCCAAACTCCCGGCTTCCAAGCGCTGCTGTTCTTGTCCAGTAGATTGTAGGGTTCGTTCATGGCCTTTCCGAGCTGGGTTTCATATTCATCGTACCACCAGGTTTGCGCATGATCATTCGTGCCATAATCAAAAGAAAAAAAACCATCTCCCAACAAACTTGAACCAAGACTGAATCTCATTTTTCTATAATCCTTATTATTCCACGAATTATTCATATTGGAATTTATGATCATTATCTTGGGATTTCTAAAAGATATATCTGATGAATATGTCTCCATAGAACCCGACCAGGTACCGCCATTTTCCCAATGCGAAGGAAAACTTTCCAGCATTATTCCGTTTATATACGGTTGATATTCGAAGCATAGCTTGCTATTGCCTACGATCAAATAACGGCCTCCGAATAGCTCTTGTGATCTTTTTAGCATCTCGATATAGCCTGACCTCCATTTTTTATCAAGATCATTACTTGAATGTTCAGATCCATTATTATCCAAATCCAAATTACCATCATTAAGCCACGCTACATCAGGCCAAAGATTATCATAAAAGACACCATCCCATAGACCGGTCGATAAAACATTATCTTTCAAAAAACGGGGCAAATTATCCGCCCAGCCGGAATTGGTCATATTCAGCATATTAGTTCCCGGCCAAAAACTTATCTTACCACCGGATAGATCTCTTAACCACCAATCATTTTCTATAGATGAAAAAAGTTTTGATCTTAATTCTGCATAAGAATCATTCCATATATCAGTCCTTATCTCTTGTGATGTAATATAAGCCAAAATTATAATACTTGGATTGATCATCCTAATCTTTTTCAAATTTTCCGGGCTATTATGTTGAACTTCCATGTCTAAAACTAAAACATCCCACTTAGCTAAATTATCCACTTCACTATTAGGGATCTCATACTTTAGGTAATAATTAGCTAATTTTGGATAATCTTCTTTAACAGCACTTAAAAAACTACCACCTTTTTTTAAAGGAAGTAATACAAATCCCATGAATAAGAAAAAAATAATAATTTTAGATAAAATTTTGCCCTTCATTAAGCTATTTTTTATATGCAAATTATATAATAATTTATCGATATTGTCAATTAATTTGACAACTATTTTTAATATAACTATACTTAAATGTTTCTTAAACTTTTCAAACAAAAGGAGGATGTTTATGAGACCCGCTTGGCTCTTTGTAGCAATGTTTATTGCTTGCAATTCTATCGATGAAACAAATGCAAGTGACTGCGCACCGGACGAGTCCCCGGTAAAATCAAAAATGGTTACCCAGTACTGGAGTCGACCAAATGGATTTCCCTGGTTTCAGCCGTGGGGACAAGCCCTGCATGTAGATCGCCTTTCGCAAACAAGTAAAGTCGAGATAGATTATTTCCGAACCTATTTCGTATCGGGTAATAAGAAGACCTTGGGTTCAGAAAGAAACTATGATGATTGGCTTACTGGCGAGGGTGAATATTTTATGCGCTCACCCTGGTGCCAAGGAGATCCCGGCTCTTTTATGAATGTGGAAATAAACGATGGGATACTTATATTTTATCCTAATGAAAAAGCTGATCGGATCTGGCATTGGTACCTACCTCGTGTAGAGACGACACAAAAACCGGATTATGTCCTGATGAAAATCCGCTTTCGACTGTCAGGAGGTGCCGCTCTGCAAATTGGGGGCGACTGGGTTGAGGACGGGACTAGCAGGCCCGTATATAATAAAAACTCAAGAGAGATAGGGGCTAGCGATTGGCATTGCCAAACAAACGGCTGGTGTGTATTGTCTTTTATCGTAAAACCAGGGGTTGATGATCATATTGAATATGAAAATCAAAATAATGCTATCAACCCTGTTGTTATGCGAATCAACAAAGGTAAATGTGTTGCACTTAGGCAAAATTATGATCTTCTCGGGAAATCCACTATTGGATCAAGTGGGATGTTTAGAGGTATTATGATCGATGGCCAAAAAAAGATGATCATTCTTAAATAATTCTT
>WJLG01000024.1 GCA_014728685.1 Candidatus Falkowiibacteriota bacterium | reverse complement strand
GCATAACGCATAACGCATAACGCATAACGCATAACGCATAGACCTTAACCAGCCTTACGTCATTCCCGCGCAGGCGGGAATCCAGTTATGGTAAAACTCTAAACCCTAAATTTTAAACTCTAAATAATTGAATATTTCTTTTTGTCATCCTGAGCGTTAGCCTCGGCGAGATTTTTCCCGCGGACAAGCGGAAAAACCGAGTAATCTCGCCTGCGGATACCTCAAATAGCCTAAATGTTAAATTTGAAAAAACATAACGTATAACCTAAATCCCTGTCATTTTTAAAGATCAAAAATGTTAAAAAAGATAAAACAAATAATTTTTATTTCAGCTTGTACTGTCGGCGGGATATTGTTCTTGATGTTTTTGTCTTTTCATAATATAGATCCGACCGATCTGGAAACTTTCGTTGGAGCTAAGATCGGACAAACCATCGGAGTGACCATGAACAGCGCGGCGGTCAAAGAGAATCCTATCAATAAATTAGCTCTTGAATTGAGTAAAAAAGAAAAAGAATTGGATCGCTATGAGTATATTCTTGAAGAAAAAGAGCGACAGATAGAATCCAACAGCAGTTTGATAGACAATAGGATATTGTTGATATTCTCCTTTGTTTTATCAGCATTGTTCGTCTTGGTATTGACTAATTTTTATTTAGATAGCCGGCATAGGCGTGAAGAAAAACAAGGAGGCAAAAGATCTCCTTGATATACTTTATTTGGAGATGATTATATCAAAAAAAGCAAAAAAAAGCATATTGGTTTTGGCCTTGTTTTTTTGTTTGCCTATATTAGCCAAGGCTTCCAGTCTTTATCAAGTAAGCGACTTGATCACAGATTCGGCTCCGGGGCAGGCGGTTGATCATCGAATAGATTTCATCGTTTCCCAGGCAGTGCCGGCAGAAGGCAAGATCGTTATCGAATTCGATAGTGATCTTGATATGCCGGCTTCTTTTGGAATTTCCGATATGGATCTTTCGGTCTCAGCTACGGCCAATAATTATATTGACCGCGATTTGGGATCTTTGGCTACCGGCACCATAGACGGGGTAAGTTTGGATACTGGTACCCCGGCCAGCATAACGATCGATCTTAATCCGACGACAGGCATAAATGCTGACGAAAGTGTGCGCTTGGAGCTGGGAACCAATGCTTCATACGGCGGAACCGGATCCGCTCAGATCTCTAATGCTTCGCAAACAGGCGTGCATTCGGTCATCATCAAAACTTATGACAGCTTTGATAATCTATTGGACAATGCCAAGACCTATGTGGTAATGATCGAACAGGTAGCCAATACGAATACTATGCCAAAGGTAAGAGGCAATGGCTTGCCTGATGGAGTTTTGTCTCCAACTGTTCAGACGATCATGTCTCTTACGACCAATTATGATGCTGTTTGTCGTTTTTCAACCTCAACTCCTATTCCTTATCAAAGTATGACGAATTTTTTCAACACGTCCAATAATCGGTATCATAGCAAGCTTTTGACCGATCTATTACCGGGGCAATTCTATACATTTTATGTAAGGTGTTATGATCTTGATGATCTGGTGGCCAATACTGATGATTATATAATCGACTTTTCGATCGCTGTTTCCGGCGAGGGCGGAGAAGGCGGTGGGGAAGGTGGTGGAGAAGGCGAAGGTGCCGGTGAGGGTGAGGAAGAGGGTGAAGACAGTGGCGGTGGAGAGGGTACCGGCGGCGGTACCGGCGGCGGTTCAGGTTCCGGAGGAGGACGAAAATTGCCTTATCCTTTGGATGAGGAAGTAGAACCCGATCTATCCCTGTCCGGCTGGGCTTATCCGGCATCTCGAGTGAATATATTGAAAGACGGGGAAAAGTATGACGATATAGGCACCGTATCTAACGGCTCGTTTTCTTTTTCCGTTCCGGATATCAGCAAGGGCCTTTATACTTTCAGTATGTGGGTTTCCGATCCGGATGGTAACCGTTCGACCAGCTATTCCACAACTTTTTGGGTAGAGGAGGATACTAAGACGAATATCGCTAACATTTTGATATCTCCTACTATAAATTTAGTCAAAACAAGCGTAGACTCAGGAGAGAGTTTTGATGTTTTCGGATATTCCACACCTGGAAATAAAGTACAGGTTGAGCTTTTTAAACCGGATGTTAGAGGAGTTGAGATCCAAGAGATCGATGTGAATGATGACGGCAGTTGGCAAATCCTTTTTCCAACCAGCGGTTTAGACTCCGGACAATATAAGATCAGAGCCAAGACCGTCTTTGTGAATATGGGATCGAGTCTTTATAGTGATACTATCAATTGCGCCATTGGCGAAGAAGCCGAAGCTGAGGATAATTGTTCCAGGTCGGATATCAATGGCGACGGCAAGGTCAACCTGGTCGATTTTTCCATCTTGCTTTTTAATTGGGGATCGGCAAATGCCGGAGCTGATATAAATAAAGATGGCAATGTCGGCTTGGTGGATTTTTCCATAATGCTTTTCTGCTGGACAGGATAAACATCAATTAAGAATTAATAATTAAGAATAAAAAGTTGGTTTTATTATTTAAAATATGTTATAATAATTATAATGTAAAAAGAGCGAATAAAATTAAGAATTTCTTAATTCTTAATTCTTAATTCTTATTTTTTATTATGGTTTCCTTTCTAAGCAAGATCAAAAAAAGAACCGTCTTCAGGGATGGCGGATGATTTCAATGATCATTTACAGCTTGATCTTGATATTTATCAAACAGCCACTAAAATAATAATCTATGCTCCAATCGCCGGCGTTAAAATTGATGAGCTTGATATATTCATAGAGAATGAGAATGACGTCATTACCATTTCCGGACGCAAGGACATCCCGCAGACCATAATCGATGACGAGGAAGAGAATAGGGAATATCTGGCCAAGGAAAACAAGTGGGGGGAGTTCTATCGACAGGTCATTTTACCGCAAGAGATCAATGTCTCTAAAATAGAAACAATGGTGGAAAACGGGATATTGATACTAAAATTACCGCTTTTAAGAATACAGACCAAGGGCAAGAAAAGGATAGAAGTGAGAGAGAATTGTGAAATAGAATAAAACGGGGTTTAAAAAAGCCCCAGCTTTTGATATATGAAAAAATTTGGCAAGCTAATTCTTTTGTTTTTTGTTTTAAGTATTTTTCTGTTGCCGATCAGCTACGCGGTCGCTGCTGAGGCCAGCTTATATGTTTCTCCCGGATCAGGAACCTATACTGTGGGTGATACTTTCAATGTAAGCGTGGTCATAAATAGCGGCGGCGGGGTCGGGATAAATGCTTCGGATGCTACTATAACTTTCGATCCGGCTTTTTTGGAGGTCAAAAAGACCTCGAAGAATAATTCCATATTCAATCTGTGGACGACTGAACCCAGTTATTCCAACCAGAAAGGACAGATAACTTACAGCGGCGGATCGCCGACCGCCTATAAAGGCAGTGCCGGAACCGTGATGAGCGTGACTTTTTTGGCTTTGAAAAAAGGACAGACCAGCTTAAGTATCGGTAGTGCTAATGTATTGGCAGCTGACGGCAAGGGCACGAATATCCTTAAAGGCGCATCAGGCGCTTCTTATACTTTTGAAGACAAGCAAGATGAACCGGAGCCTGAGCCAGAGGAAGAGCCCGAGCAGGATAAAAAGCCGGAAAAAGAGGAAAAGCCGGATGAACCGACGGGCATTTTGCCTCCGCCACCAAAGATATCCTCGCCGACCCATCCCGAAGAAGAGCAATGGTATTCGAATAACAATCCGGAATTCGGTTGGAAATTATTGTCTGATATCAGCGGTATAAGCATGGAATTGGATGAGAATCCGGAGACCGAACCTCAAGTGGTGGTCAATATTGTCTCAGAAACCTATAAATATGAGGAAGATGTACCCGATGGCGTCAAGTACTTCCATATCAAATTCAAAAACCGCCATGGCTGGGGTCCTGTTTCTCATCGCAAGATACAGATAGATACCACACCGCCGGGTGAATTCGAAGTCAAGATAAATAACGGGGGAGATCCGACCGATCCGCAGCCTGATATCTCTTTTTCAACGACTGATGAAACTTCAGGTATAGCTTCTTATGAATTCATTCTGGATGGAGAGATAAAAAACATGACCATTGAGGAGTATGAACTTACGCCTTATATCTTCCCGCTTTTGAAGCCCGGACAGCACGAGCTTGTGATCAGTGCCATTGATAGGGCCGGCAACATGGCCAGCTCTTCGGCGGAATTCGTGATCGAGCCTTTGAAGGCCCCGGTTATTACTCAAATACCTCGAATATTAGATAAAAATGAAGAATTGGTCATACAAGGCACCTCTTTTTATTCCAACGCATCGATCAAAGTTTACATAACTAAAGATGAAGAAGAGGTAGAGATTATGGATGCTAAAACCGATGTTGACGGAGCTTGGTCGTATTTTCATAAGAACACTTTGCCAAAAGGAACATATCAGGTTTGGGCCAAGATCATTGATGAGCGCGGAGCTGAGAGCGATGCCAGCATGAGAAAAGTATTGCAGATAAAATCACCGTCCTTGGTTTGCGCCTATGGTTGGTGGATAGTATCGTTCTTGCTTTTGATCATTCTCGGACTGGTGGTTTACATCTTGTATCTGCGCAAACAGTTTAACGGCCAAAGGGATAGAGCTATCAGGGAGACCCGGGAATTGGAGCAAAGATTGAACGACGTGTTCACGGCTTTGAAAGAGGAAGTTTCCGAGCTTATCGAGTTCGCCGATGAGAAGCCGGGCGTATCCGAAGCTGAGAAAAGAGTCAAAAATAAGATCACCGAAGCCCTTGATATATCACAGGAATTCATCGGCAAAGAGATAAAAGATGTGGAAAAAGAGATAGGATAATACCAGCTATCAACAATCTTCATAAAATAGTCAAAAAACCCTTTAAAAAGCCCTAAAAATGGGCTTTTTTTGTACTTGGAGTCCCGAAGGATTATATGTTATAATAATGATAGGTTTTACCTGTGCTAAATAGGCGGGATTTTTGTAATTGTGAGCCTCAAAAAGGTAAAAATAGGATCAAAGATCTATGGGCAAAAAGATCAAGACAATTTTTAGAAATCCGATTTTAAGATCAGCTTTTTTTCTAATGCTTGTCTTGGTTTTTATTTTTTCCAATTTTCAAAATCGCTATTCCGAAGTATCCGCTTCCAATGATAAGGTCAATATTTTTCCCAGCTTGGCCAGTAGAAAAGGCAATTGGCCTGAGTTCCAAGAATTGCTCTTTGATGAAGAGCCGAGATTCTCCTATTGGCAGGAGCTTGGCAATATCTCGAAAAAGGAGATCGGACCTGATGGGGGTATGAGTGAATTTTTGCTGAGCAACTCCGCTTTCTTATCAGTGAGCGCGCAAGAAGAAAGGGTTGAAGATGAAGAAGATGAATTTGATATCAGCGAAGGCTTGGAGAGCGAGTCATCCGGCGACGGCCGGGAAGAAGAGCCTCATTTCGATCCAGTAGCTGATGAACAGAGTGAAGATACTGAAGATGCTGGTCAGGTATCAGAAGAGAGCGATATCGAAGATGCCGGTAGTGAAAATATTCAAAGTGATGAAGAAGATATTCAAGAAGACTCCTTTCTTCAGGAGAACGGCACTTCTGAGACTGAGGAGAAGCAGGACGATATTTCAATCATCGAAGAAGGTGGAAGCGAGGAAAAAGAAGGCGGTGCTTTGAAAGTTGAAGAAGAAGCAGCTGATAATTCCATATCTCAGGATCCTGAACAGACTTCTGGAGCTGAAAGTTCTGATAAAACCGAGGCAGAGTCGGTAAGCGGATCTTCTCAGGAAGATTCCAGCGATCAGTCATCTAGTGATAACCAAGATTTAAGAGAGTCTTCAGTGCAAGAGACTTCGGGATCGGAATCATCTTCAGATAGCGGATCAAGCGATGTTTCATCCAATGAATTGAGCCGAGGATATCTGGCAGACCTTAAATTAGCCTTGAGCTCTATCGGAGCTGGACTGGCAGATCTTTTCAAGGGCGTTGATAAGGTCAGTGCTCAAGAAGCAAGCGGCACCATCTTGGGAATTCAAGAGAGAGAAGAGGGTGAATACGGCATTGATGATGCTTCTCTCGGATCCGAGATCATGACCCTTAAAGATAGTTTGATACTTTCCGGTTTTGCTCCTGAAAAAAAATATTTCGGCAAAGAGATAATAAATGCTCAACTCAGATTGTCTTTGGCAGCTTCTTCGAGTTTTTCCAATGATTCCATTCTGATCGAATATAAACTCGGTGATCAATGGTATGAAGCCGGTAATTTGAATATTTCCCAGCAAACTTCCAACGCGAAAAACGGAGGCTATTATCTCTATGCCTTGCCGATATTCTCTTCTTGGGAAAATATAGCCGGTTTACAGGTTAAGATAAGCTATGTTCAAGATGTCGATCTTGAGGATGATGATCATTTTAAAAGCGCTGCCGCCGAGGTCTATCTGGATTCGGCTTGGGTCGAAGTTGATTTCGACGGTGGTGATCTTGATAGCGACAAAACGGACACAGATGATGATGCAAAGGATTTTGAGCTCAAGGAAGGCGAACAAGAATATTTGTTCTTCAAAGAAAAAAAAGAAGAAGCTGTTAAAGATGAGTTGTTGCTCGATGGCCGGGAGGTCGACTTCGAACATACCGATGAGAACGAAGACGAAACTTTGATCATCGTTTCGGATGAAAAGAAATATTACGGACTTACCGAAGCGGAAGTTTATTTCAGTATTACCAACATCGGGGAAATGGAAGAAGATTTCGGCTTGCAGACTTTTTTCCCGGAAGAGGTCGGCGATGTGGAATCGATCAAAAAACTGGTTCGCGTTTACGAAGAAAAAGAGAGCGCGGTTTACGGCACCATGAGATATCATTGCCAGTCCGGCTGGTACGAGAAGCTTCATGAAGCATCTTCTTCAACCCCAACTTCATCACCAGCAGTTGTTTCTTCGTCAACTACTAAGAGCGAGAACAAAGTATTTACCTGCGACGGTTTTGCCGAAGAAAAGGTTTGCGCTTCATTTGAAGATGAAGGCAGGGATTGCTTGGTGCATAACGAGTATTTGGGTACCGACCTGTCTGTTTCTTATCAAGATGTTTGGCAGTCGGCTGAAATAAGAAAAGGAAATTTGAAAGATGATAGGAATATTCTGGAAAAGATCTTTGGAACCGGTCCGAAAAGAAAAAAAGTAAGCAAAGATTTCAAAGCCAAGAAAAGTGTGGATAAAGGAGCTTATTCGATCTTACCCGGTGAAACCCAGTATTTTAAGATGAGGATCAAATTTCCCTTCGGTTCCAAAGGAGAGTTCCTTATCGAAACTATCGGAGATAAAGGTTATGGCCTTTTGGATCCTTGGTGGAATGCCAGCTGGGATTATGAAAGGGAAGTCGATATATACAACGGCGGCGCAGCCTTGAGTGATTTCGAGGTCAAACTGACATTTGATACCGCTTCCAGGATTTCGGCCGGGCAGATGCAGTCGGATTGCGATGATATTAGATTTTTGAATTCAGCCAAGGGCG
>WJLG01000023.1 GCA_014728685.1 Candidatus Falkowiibacteriota bacterium | reverse complement strand
ATTATACAAGATTTTATGCTTGGTCAATTCTAGGCGATTATGGCGACTTAGCAGATTTAGACGCAATTGAATCAGAATATTCGAAATCTAACTACGAACTTTCAAGTGCAACTATAATTTGCTCAACAAGAAAAATGGTCAAGGATAGAAGGAATTCGTTCTACAAGCGCGCGTCAGGTGATGGTCAACTTGTTAAATATGCTATTTCATTTTCAAAATCTGGCTAAATATTTTCTTTTTAAAAAACAGCCTTGAATAAAAGCTCTTTCCTTCAGGGCGCGTCCCTAAAAGGACCCGCTTTCGGCAAACCCCTTAAAAGAAGCCCCTTAAAGAACAGGAAAATAATAATTATTTTTTGGGCCATTTTTTTGCTCGGGGAGAGGACGCAGAATGGGCTTGGCGCATTTTGGGCGGCGGCAAAATGCGCCAAGCCCGTGAAGCCGGAGGAGGGGTGTCGAACAGCTGCCGAGCGAGCGGCCAAGCGAGCGATTGAAGCGAGCCCGAGCCCCAGCGAGGGCGAACGGTCTAAACGGCACCAACGTAGCCCGCTGGAGCCGACGTTCAGGAGGCGGAAGCGGGCGGTCGAGGGGTCAGGATTTCAGGTCAAAGGCACTCAAATAGAAGGGTTTGAGGATCTTGTAGAGAGCCAACCAACGGTCAGCCGAAAGTTCGGATGTAGACTTTTCTGGGGGATTTTTTATAAGTACTTTGTTTTTCTGACATTTTGGTTTTTCTTTCTCCTCAAAAAGCAAAAAATTAAAGGGTTCAAAAAGCAAAAAATTAATTCTTTTCTGGGGGCGCGCGCCGCCGGTGGCGGGGGCGATTTTGATGTTTTTGCGTCTTGCCCTGCGAGCAATCCGCCCAGAAACTTCGTTTCTGTTAAAAAGCAGCCATTTTCTGTATTCCCACCCACCCGAAGCTTAAATAAAAGCATAACACCCTTAAATAAAATACATATTGACAATATATGTAAAGTGGTGTAAAGTGGCAGCATTATGGAAAAAAGATATAATTTAAGTGAAGCGGCAAAAGTGTTAGGTTTAACTCGCCAAGGTCTCTATTATTGGATCGAGAAGGGGTGGGTTACGCCTAAACGTGATTATAAAGGTCACCCCGTGTTTACAAATGAAGATATAAATAAAATAAAAAAATGGAAGGAAAAAATAAATTAGCCAAATGGATACTTATAAGTTTGATCCAGCAATTTTTATAAAACCTCCTTATTTTAAATGTCCTAAATGTAAAAAAGAGGGATACGGTATATTAATGGTGCGCAGTGATAGCTATTTGCGTCGTTGTAAATATTGCTTTTACCCTAAAGGCCACGAAGAGGCCGACGTATATGATTTGCCGTTGTTAAAAAAGAAAATTATTTACCTTGATCAATTCGCAATAAGCGAAATGGCTAAGGTAAAAGATGATAGTAAAGGACGAGAGAAATGGGCATCTCTGCATAATATTCTAGATTCCATGGTTTTAAACCAACTTATTGTATGTCCTGATTCACGATATCATGAGGAAGAGACTGAGTTGTTTCGTTCTCTTAGGAAAGAGATAAAAGATTTTTATGTTCAAATGTCTCGAGGTGTGACCTTTAAAACATCGCATTCCATTGAGGTGCACCAGATATCCCAGGCATTAAAAAAATTTGTTGGGGAAGATGACAATCAACAACATTTATTTCCCTGGGAAGATGCGTTCAATGGTAATCCGTCATCTTGGCACGATCATTATCACATACGTGTTAATAAGCGCTTAGATGAGACTGAAGTTGAGAAAAGAAGGATCCAGAAAGAAAAGTATGCAGAGACAATGTCGAAGCATTTAGAAGGCTTGCCCGACAGAGAAAGTTTTGATTTTGATAATGAAGTTAAAATATGGAATAACGCAACTGCTGATTCAATATTGATTCTATACGATAGATATGTTAAAGAACAAATTGCCATGACTCTTGGTCTAAAGCCATTTGACCCATCCCTTTACTTATATGCGCCAACCGTCGTCGATATTGCTGAATATGTAATCTCATTCTTTAAACGCCGAGGCATTGAATCGCGAGAAGATTTGATTAGTAAGGTTCAAGAATTCTTTTATTCTGAATTTTTCGATAAAGTCCCATATGTTAATATTTCTAGCTTATTTAGTGCAGGCATTAGCCGTAAATATGTTTTTGGATCACGCAAAGGAACCAATGTTGGTAGTTATTATGATAAACAAATAGTAAGTCACCTTCTTCCTTATTGTTGTGCAATGTTTATTGATAACGAAGCTAGATCAATTCTGTCTGAACGCCCTGTCGATATCGAAAACAAATATAACATTAACTTATTTTCTCTTTCAAATCTTGATGATTTTTTGTTTTTTTTGAAAAATATAAACGATTCTGCTGATAGTAATATAAAGGCAAATGTAGCCGCTGTGTACGGTCAATGGCACGAGGTAAAGCTATGAAAGCAGCCAGCTACATAAGAGTTAGCACTGAAGATCAAGCAAGAGAAGGATATTCGCTTGAGGTTCAACAAGAATATCTTGAGTCTTTTGTTGCGCGCGAAAAACATGAGGTTTTCAAATTATACTCTGATGACGGCGTAAGCGCATATTCTACAAGGCGGCCAGCATTACAACAGCTACTTGCTGACGCAAAAGCAAAGAAGTTTGAACTTGTGCTTGTTTACAAGATAGACCGCTTCAGCCGGAACCTCAAAGATCTGCTTATGCTTGTTGATGAACTTTCGTCTTATGGTGTTGGTTTCAAGTCTGCCACGGAGCCGTTTGACACTACCACCTCGGCAGGCAAGCTGATGTTTCAACAGCTTGGCTCCTTCGCCGAGTTTGAACGTAACCGCATAGCTGAACGTGTATTCCCCGGCATGATGAAAGGCGTCCAGCGGGGTAACTGGCAAGGCGCAAGGCATGCGCCGTTCGGCTATACCTACAACAAGGCCAAGAAGCTGCTTGAGATCAATGAAAGAGAAGCAAGCATTGTTAAACTGATCTACACCATGTATCTTGCCGGTAAAAGCACGCAAGATATAACCGCATACCTGAATAAGAAGGGCTACAAGACAAGGACAGGAAAGCGATTTTACAATAAGTTCATCTGTGATATACTCAAAAATCAGACCTACACGGGCAAGATCGTCTGGAACAAAAAGCACTACGATAAGAACCAGAAGACCGAGAAGCATTACAAGTATATCAAGAACGACCCTTCGCAGATACTCGTAGCGCAGGGACGGCATGAGCAGGTCATAGACGAGGAAGATTTTGCCCAAGTCCAGAAGATGTTAGCGGACAAGACCCGTT
>WJLG01000022.1 GCA_014728685.1 Candidatus Falkowiibacteriota bacterium | reverse complement strand
CCTTCGGGTAGCGTTTGGGGAATTCCACCAACTCCTCTACTCCCAAGGCGGTTATCTTCTTTTTGTAAGGATAATGTTTTTCCAGATAATTATCCGTTTTGGAATATTCCTTGTCAGAATAGCCGACATCCAGAATGGAATCATTATAAGACGGATCTAATTCCTTTAAGAAAATATTCCATTTTCTTTCTCTGTTCATGGCAGAGATCTTGTAAGCAAATGACATATTTATTGGCAAATATTATTATTACATTGAGTTGGTAAATAGCACCCTCCCCTATCGCAGCAAGGACCGCCCAAATAACCGCAATCAACCTTTCTGATAAATACTTGGGTGCCGATGATATATCCGTTCACATACGACAAGCCCACACCGGCGCGATCAAAATCCCCTTCTAAGATATTGGCTCGATGTCCGGGGCTGTTCATCCAGCCATCTACCATATCGCTGGCGATCTCTGCAGCGCTTCTCCATTCCATTGAAGAAGTCTTTAGGGTTTCTTGGGTCAGCTGAGCCTCTCTTTTTTCTATCTCAGACTCTATTAATGATATTTTTTCGTCATTATCGTCTTCATTATCAAGCGCTTGTTTAAAATTATCTTCCCAAAGAGATAAAAGATCGCGGCATTCTTCGGCTTTTTGGATATTATTACTTCCGGGGCTTACCAAAAACACAGAAGTTCCGGCAGACATCAGGGCTATATTCTCTCCATTCTTATTGAGATCATAGACCCCGCTGTTATTGAGCCTTTCTCCGACATAGATCCCGTTGGCAGTGTTCTCATGATGGATCATGGGATAATCACAAACCAGATCGATGCTGGTTATGCCTTCATTCTCATCAGCCAGGTCAGTGCTCTGCAGTCTGGCCACATCGGCCAAGCGGTCATCCCAAACCAACTCAGATAAGCCATTGTTCTTCCTCTCAATATTGATCAGATCATGGACTTGCTTTTCCATAGCAGATAGATCAAAACGCTCTTGGGCGGCCAAAACACCGGTGCCCTCTGAGTCCGCAATAGCTATTTCGGACAGATCACGGTTGGTAATGCCCAAACCCAGCGATCTCATCATGGAGAAGGCATCGGCCGGCCGGCCCAGAAAATACCTCTTACTGTCTGTCGGGGAAACATACCAGGCCTCGCCGTTTTCTTCTACTTGCAGAAATATCAAACCTTTTTTCGAATTTGCAAAAGCATTGTCCAAAGAAAGTCTTTTGGTAGAATTGGGATCAAAACCTTGATCAAGCTCCTGCTTATCTCCGTAGCCATCGCCATCCGAATCAGGCGAATTCGCATTGCTTCCGATCGCCTTCTCAAAATCATCAGGCAATCCGTCACTGTCGGAATCATTGCCACTTAAGTTATCCACTGCCGGCGCTATCTTTGCCAGATTATCGTTGGTGATGCCTATGCCCTTCTCGCGCATCAGCTCAAAAGCGTCTTGCGGACGCCCCAAAAAATATCTTCTCAATTCCCCGGGCGATACATACCAAGCTTCGCCATTGTCTTCGACCTGCAAAAGAATGCGCCCGGATAGCCTGGACGCTAGATTCGAAGCTGAAAACAAGCTATGCGGATACAAAACAAGACTCAGTAGCGATAATGTGATCAATAATCTCTTCATATTTTCATTATATCACATTCATCATATCCTGACCTTAACCAGCTTTCCCACCAGACCTTCATCGATCTTTTTCGGCTTTGAGGTCATATCTTCTTTTTTGAACCAAATATCGAAAAAATATTCGCTTTTGCCCTTGATCTTATCTCCTCGGATCGCTTCTACCAACAATTCCAATGTTTGCCCCTTGAATTTGCTTTTATATTCTTTTTGCAATTCCATATCAAGAGCTCTTAACTCCTTTGATCTCTTTTTTATCAGATCAGGAGAAACTTTGGGCGTCATTTTGAAGGCCGGAGTTTTTTCATGGGCTGAAAAAGAAAAAACATGAAGCCGGCTAAAAGCCATATTCTTGATGAATTTTTTGGTCAGATCGAAATCCTTGTTTGTCTCCCCAGGAAAACCGACTATCACATCCGTGTTTATGGCAATATCCGGTATTGATCTTCTTAGCTTATCGATCCGTTTTTTAAAATACGCGCAAGTATAAGGCCTTTTCATGGCTTTTAAGGTCTTATTACAGCCGGACTGCAAAGAGATATGTAAGTGATCGCATATCTTTTTCTCGCTTGCCATTAATTCTATCAAACGGTCATTAACTTCCGTGATCTCAATGGAACTAAGTCTGATCCTTTCCAGACCCTTGATCTTTATCAATTCTTTAAGCAGACAAACCAGATCAACGCCCTTCTCTTCCGTTTTCTTATCTACATTGTTTATCCCGTAAAGACCTAAATGGATTCCTGATAAAACCACCTCGTGAAAACCGGCTCGAACCGCTTTTTTAGCTTCTTTCAGAACATCTTTGAGTTTGCGACTCTGTAGTTTGCCCCTGGTATAAGGAATGATGCAGTAGGCGCAAAATTGCTCGCAACCGTCTTGTACTTTCAAAAAATATCGACACTTATCTTTTAATCTGCTGATGTCGACGTTCTTTATAGTTTGCAATTGGCAATTAACGATTTTTTTGACCAATGTTTGATCATCTTTGATCGGAAGCACGACATCCGCGCCACAATCTTCAGGCTTTACATCATACACCCTGGGCCAACAGCCGACTAAGATGATCTTGGCTCCGGGGTTTTCCTTGCGAGCTTTATTTACCATTCGTTTGTTTTTGGAAATAGCGCTCTTGGTAACCGCGCAAGTGCTGATAATGACCAGGTCGGCTCCTTCTTCAACCAAGACAAAACCCGAGGACTTTAAAAGTTCCCCCAGATGATTAGAGTCGTATTGATTGACTTTGCAACCCAAGCTGTATATTTTGAATTTTTTATTCATATTCAAATTATAAAAAAAGACCGCTTTAAAAACAAGCAGTCGTCAGGATGAGCCACCTGTCGGGATCGAACCGACGACCTACTGTTTACAAGACAGTCGCTCTGACCAGCTGAGCTAAGGTGGCAATATTTATTAAAAAATAAAAACAAAAATATAAATACCTAGTGTGCAAAAATAATTTCTCATTATGAGAAATTATAATAGTACGCCGTACAGTCCGCCAAAAACTGCCTGCGGCAGTGGCGGACGACTCGCTTACACGCGAGTCGGATTCTTTGTGAAATTTTTAGTGTACGCCGTACAGGATTCGAACCTGTGACCTTCTGCTTAAAAGGCAGTTGCTCTACCAACTGAGCTAACGGCGCATTTTGCTTTCGGAAAATGCGATGTTTCTATAACCGCAAAAAATAAAAACTCCGGCTTTCGGAAGTCTTTATTTAAAATTACATTAACACAAATAAAGACTTTTGACAAGAGTTTAAAAATAAAAATCCGGTCCCCTATCTTGATTTGATAATGATAGGGGCCGGACTTTGAAAGGCGTTACTAGCTAATTCATGGAACGGAAAATGCCACTTTCTTTCGGCTTCGTCAGCGCCTGCACTTTTCGCTTGTG
>WJLG01000021.1 GCA_014728685.1 Candidatus Falkowiibacteriota bacterium | reverse complement strand
ACATATTTAAATACGTAATTAATTATGTAATTAAAAATATAAATTAATTATAAAAAATAAAATAAAACTCAAAGGTAGATACTTAGATACAAAAAAAGCCCTGAAAACAAGGCTTTTGTTCTATACGATACTTCGCTTAATCTACATTATGCGAAGTATGGTATAGAGATTTTTAAGGCAGATATAATAAGTCAAAATTTACATCCTTTACAAAACGATCAAACGCTTTGGCATGTTTTTCATTTATCCCCATCACATTTACCACGTACCATCTTGTCTTCTTTCTAAGGAACATGCCAAGATCTACATCATCAGGATAAGCACCAGGATGTGAAATGTTCACCGCACGCACGGCTTGGCTTTTAATCTTTTCCATTCCCTTTAAGTATTCGGCGACTATCTTGATGAACCTCACGGCGAGAGGATACCCCCTCCCCTTGGCTTCCTGTTTCATCTTTTTCACGTCCCATCTGACAGCCTCTATAATTGCTACTCTATCAGCCATAAGAAATCCTTTCTGCTAAAATTTCTTTATGTCATCACCTTACAGCCACTAAGAAAGATCCTAAGTGATAACCACCATCATTCGCCCCTCTGCCGGCAGCTGCCGCCATCACTATACCGATATGAATGATCGAGCTTCCATTAGCTCCCGGGATAAAGCGAACATGGTCTTCTCTGTTTTGTTGCCAATAGAGATATCTTTGTCCGCGCTTAACTTTTACAGCTACACCTCTCTGTCCCGGCTTAGACTCAAGCATTATCAGATCACCTTCTTGAAGCGAAGTTTCTCTACCGCTTTCATCGAACATAGGCTTCTCCTCTGTTAAAAAATTGGTTTGTCAGGTATGAAATCCAAGGTTGGATCAAGACTTTTGATGAACGCTCTGGTTGATCGGATCTCCTTATCCCCTATGCCGGACAAATTCCTTTTATGAATTTTAGCAGGGTAACAAAGCACGGTCCTTAATCTGATATTGACCGGCTCCCAGCTTTCACGCTGATAGGCTCCGGGATAATTTCTCAATCTTGACTTAAGAGCAAGAAAGAACAACCTGGCAAGCGGATATCCCCTCTTTCCTGCTTCGCGCGCCAGCTTGTCCAAGGTCCAATTAAGGATTGCGCTTCTTGTGGGTCTTTTCATGATAACTCCTTTTTAATGAACATTATATTAAACTAATATAATTTTACTATCTTGTCAATTGAAGGGCTTTCCATAATATTATATAATCAAAATATAATACTTCGCATAATATTATGCCCCAAAGACCTATAAACGACTATCTGAATGACTATCTTGACTATTTGGAGATAGAAAAAGGACTCGCTGCTAAAAGCCAGGAGAATTACTCGCGTTTTCTGAACAAATTCTTTACTTGGCTCAATGACAGCAAAATGCCTACTCTTACACCGGCCAAGCTGACTGCTGAACACATACTTAAATACCGCATCTTTCTTTCTCGCCATATCGATCCGAAGAAAAAAGCTCCGCTTAAAAAAACCACCCAAAACTATTATCTGATCGCTTTAAGAAGCATGCTGGAATTCTTTGTGGAAAGAAACATCGAATCTCTCTCCCCCACCAAGGTTAAGTTGGCTAAGGATAAAAAAGACAAAGAAGTTAAATTTTTAACACTTGAACAGATCGAAAGGCTTTTGACCTCGCCTGATACGGCCAGTGAACAAGGACTGCGCGATCGAGCTATCCTGGAAACCTTTTTTTCTACCGGTCTGCGCATATCCGAGCTTTCCGCCTTGAACCGCGATCAACTGCGCATCAAAAAAGACACCAAAGAGCTTGAGATCGCGGTTGTGGGGAAAGGCAGCAAGATCAGGACTGTTTATTTCTCCTCTCGAGCGGTCGATGCTTTGAAAAAATATCTGGAAAAAAGACAGGACATCGATCCGGCTCTATTTATAAATTACAAACCGGGCATAGAAAAGACCGGGCAACCAAGAAGGCTCACCAATCGTGCCATAGAAAATATCGTTAAAAAATATGTAGTTATTGCCGGCTTGCCGGTCATGGCCACTCCGCATACTCTTAGACACTCTTTTGCCACTGACCTGCTCTCGAACGGCGTTGATCTCAGACTGGTCCAAGAATTCCTAGGCCACCAAAATATCGCCACCACCCAGATATACACTCACGTCACCAACAAACAATTGCGCGATGTACATCGAAAAATGCACGGCGGCAAAGACCTGAAAAAATAATATCCATTGACAAAAGTTATATTTTATGATAATTTATCATCATTAATTTTTGTTCCTTCAAAGGAGGTTTTATGCAAAGATGTCGCTTAGGAGAAAGATTTAAGCAAGAAGCGAAAGAATGGTATGAAAGCGGAGATTATACGATAATCTCCGATGAGTCATTCAAGGAAGTTCTTCAAAATGGAGGCTTTAACCCTAACTCCGAGAGGAATTATTCCGAGGACGATCTAAAAGAAATGTGCATGCTCATGGCAGCCTCATTACATCACGGTGTAAAAACCAAGGAGTTTTGTACAAGATATTGCGAATTGCTCGCGAAGAAAAACAACCTGGGTGTCAGCCGATATTTGTGGGTTGTCATGTACATGTTATCAAAGGCTCCGACCTACCGCCGAGTAGTCGTCCGATCTTTGATCGCGGCCTCATATGCGGATAAAGCTGACATAAAAAAAGCCATCAAGGTCTATGGCGATAAGGTGGATAGCAAATTCCATCTCATGCTGGCACAGGTAGCTCATGGGCATCTAAGTACCCAAGTTGCCAGTTATGCCAGAAAGCTCGATCCTCAAGGTCGTTCGCTAATTCGCGGCGTACTTTATGAGTTTGACATCCAAAATGTTGAGATCTCATAATTTTATAATTATTTTTTCTACAACAAAAGGCGTTTGAGAAGCAAACGCCTTTTTATTTTTTCTCTTTTCTTTTTATTTATACTATGATCAAGGCAGATATTCCAAAGGATTTACCGGGATACCATCCTTTCTGACCTCAAAATGAAGATGCGGACCGGTGCTCAAATTACCGGCTCCGGGCGTTCCCGGCATTCCACCGGTCAAGCCGATGGTTTGGCCCTGGACAACATAATCCTCTTCCTGTACATAAGATTTGGACACATGGCCGTAAACAGTCGAAAGGCCGTCGCCATGAATAAGCATTATATATCCATAAGAAGTTCCTTTGATCTTGACTTTGGCCACATATCCCGAAGCTGCCGCTTTCAGAGTGCTCCCCTGCCCGGCTCTGACATCAATGGCCGGATGCTCGAATAAATATCTAAAAGGATATTCCGGATCATGAAAATATGAGGTTATTCCTCGATTCGGTACCGGCCAGATCAGGCCATCATCATTAAGCTCCAGTTTTTTACCGTCCATCTGGCTCATCTTGGCCCTGACCCGCCTTTCCAAGGTAGCTATTTCGGCCGCGGCCTGCTCCTGCTCGCGTTTGGCTTCAGATAGTAGAACCTGATATTCGGATTCGGAATTCTGAGTGGCATCTAGCAAAAAACTTTTATTGTCTTTTTCTTCCTCCAGGGATTCTTTGGTGTTTTTCAGATCATCTTTCAGTACCAAAAGCTCTTCGTTCTTATCATTGAGCGAGCGCTCCTCCATTTCCAGATCGCGCTTATATTGCTTTAAGCGACGCAGACTCGATGCCATCTCTTCATTTAGATCTTCCAAATATCTGGTTTTGTTCAAAAAATCGGTCAAAGAATCGTTGAGCAAAAGTATCTCCAAAGTGGAAGCACTCCCCTCTTTGTAAAGCATTTTCAAAGCTTGTCCGATCTTCTTTTTTTCGTTATCGATCTCATCCTCCTTGTTCTTTATCTCTATGTCCACTTTCTTGATCTCCAAATTCACCTTATTGATCTCTGTTTCCAAGGCCTCGATCTCGATCTCTGTTTTGGCAATCCTGTTCTCCAATATCGCCAGCTGATTTTCTAAACTCGCCTTTTCGTTCTGTTTCTCCCTTATCTTGCGCGCGTATTCTTCTTTTTTAGCCTCTATGTCATTCAATTTATCCTTATTTGACTTGATATCTTGATTAAGACTTTTGATCTCTCTGTTCAGCTGATAGCTGGTGCTCCCTTGCGCTGTTGTGGAAAAATTAAAACAAAGCGCTAAAAAAAGCGCCAATATAAAAATTCTTTTGAATTTTTGTTTAAAATTCAATTTCATAATTAAATTATAGCAAAAAAATCAATTTTTGTAAAAAAATTCCCCGGACTCTTTTCGAATCCGGGGAAAGACAAAGATGCCACCACTCAGCAGAGATCAGCCTCCGGTATGCGAGCTTGATCCTGGCCACGGGCTGCCTGCTCCTGCTTATAAGCCGCGAGGAGCTCCGCCTCTTCTTGACCCTCTTCGGTAAAGGCTGCGTCACCAAAAAGGTGTGCCTCGTCCTCTTCAGGAATGAAATCGCCTTCCAGGATTGGAAGGTCAGCAAAAAAATCTTCAATTTCCTTTCCTGTCATAACTTCATGATTACTCATCGCAAACCCCTTCCTGTTAAGTAAAAAATGAGCACGTTCGCAGTAATATAACACATAATAATATATTTGTCAATACCTATATTGACAACAGTAAATTGATTTGTTATATTAGTATATATTCAATAATAATACATGATGATCATATGTTTATATGGTTGTCATGATTTTTTAGTTTATATGGCGCATAAAAAAGCCGGCGGAAGTACTAGTCTTGGCCGAGATTCACAAAGTAAACGCTTGGGCGTAAAACTTGGAGATGGACAATTTGCCAAGGCCGGATCGATCATCATTAGACAAAGAGGCACTATATACAGACCGGGTAAAAATGTAAAAAAAGGCAATGACGATACTTTGTTTGCCACCATTTCCGGAACCGTTAAGTTCTCTACCAGAAGAGTAAAAAAATTCGATGGCAGCTTCTCACCCGCCAAGATAGTAAGTGTTAACGCTTCAAAATAACAAAAAGCAGCTTGATCAAAGCTGTTTTTTGTACTAAAAAACCCGTTAACCTGCAAAAGCAAACGGGCTGAATTCCAATTTATGAAATTTTCTCTTTTACCGCTCTACCGCTCCCGCCTTATTGTTTTTTCCTTGCGAAGCTCGGTAAACAAAAGCTTCGTTATTTCGGGAACCTCCAAAGGACAAAAGATATCTTTTATACTCTTGGCTTCTTTAGAGCAAAGAGCTAAGTCCTTTTTGATGTCGTCAAGCAATTCCTGGTCATTTTTTTCTTTTTTCTGGTCGGGCTTGAAAATTTCCTCCAACGTATAAGCAATGGTCAAAACAGCCCTTGCTATCAAACTCTCTCCATCGCTTACACCTGATTTACTGCCACTTATTACACGGAAATCAGCGCTGCTCCAAGAACTTTCAACAGCCATAAAAGTCTCCTTTTTGTAATCATTTATCCAAACACACTTTTATAAATTCAACGAACAATGGATGCGGATCAAGCGGACGCGAAATGTATTCCGGATGGAATTGCGTACCGATAAAGAACGGATGATCAGTGATCTCGACCGCTTCCACTATCTTATTATTAGGCGAAGTTCCGCAAACTGTCAAGCCGGCAGCCTCCATCTCCTCTCTAAATTCATTATTATACTCATATCGATGCCTATGGCGCTCAGAAACCGTCTCAGCGTCCTTTTTAAGCGCCTTATAAGCCTTGTGTAGATGGGTTCCTTCTTTAAGCTTGCATGGCCAGCCCCCGAGGCGGATCGTACCCCCATAACCTTTTTCTTTGATCAATTCTTCTTGGCCCGGCATTATATGGATCACCGGATGCTTGGTATCAGGATCGACTTCCTGAGAGTTGGCGTCTTTATGCCCAAGCACATTGCGCGCAAACTCGATCACGCACATCTGCATGCCGTAGCAAAGTCCGAAATATGGTTTTTTGTTCTCTCGGCAATACTGGATGGTTTTGATCTTGCCTTCCGATCCTCTCGATCCCCAGCCCTGCGGAACGATCAATCCGTCCAGATTTTCCAAAATACCAGTGCCGTTCTTTTCTACCTCCTCAGTGTCTATCCATTCGAATACCGGCTTGCAATTATTGAAATTACAAGCATGTTTGACCGCCTCAATGACTGATATATAAGAATCCTTCAAGCAAAAATCGCCGGTAGCAAAATACTTGCCCACCATGCCGATCTTCACTTCTTTTGAGGCCTTTTTTCCTCTTTCAACCATCTTTTCCCAAGCGCTCATATCATCCTTTTTGGATTTTAGGCCCAATTTATCCAATATCCTTTCACCTAATTTATCCTTTTCAAAATTTATCGGCACATCATAGATAGATTCGATATCAGGCGCAGATATGACATCTTCTTGAGAAATATTGCAGTTTATAGCGATCTTTTTTCTTCTGGGTTCATCGACCGGCTTTTCCGATCTGGCAATAATAAAATTCGGCTGGATGCCGGCTGAATTCAGGCTCCTGATGGCATACTGGGTCGGCTTGGTCTTCATCTCCCCTATTTTATGAGGGATTGGCAGATAAGAAACCATTACAAAAAGGACATTGTCCGGGTTGTAGAGCTTCATCATTCTGGCTGCTTCCAAAAAAAGCAGATTCTGATATTCTCCAACCGTACCGCCGATCTCAATGATCATGATCTCGGCCTTGCTTTTCTGCTGAGCCTTTTTGATCCTATTTCTCACTTCCAAAGGTATATGCGGAACCACCTCCACGCATTTGCCTTGATATTCTAAATTCCTCTCTTTCTGGATGACATTCAAATAGACCCTGCCGGTGGTCATATAATTCTCCTTGTAAATATTCTTGTTCAGAAATCTTTCATAATTACCGACATCTTGATCAGTTTCGTCTCCATCCTCGGTCACAAAGACTTCTCCATGCTCGATCGGGTTCATAGTACCGGCATCGACATTAATGTAAGGATCGATCTTGATAGCGCTGACATTATATCCTTTGGAATCAAGGATCTTAGCAATAGACGCCGAGGCTACTCCTTTGCCAACTCCGGACATAACTCCGCCGACAACGAAAATGTATTTGGTTGGGTCGTTTTTGATCTCTTCTACCATATTGAGGGGGTTTATGTTTTATTTTAATTATTTTTTAATATTTCCAAGGCCTTATCAAATTGCGGATCGATACCGGCTTCAAAATCTTCCAATCTGTATTCAACTTCTTGATCAGGGGTTATCCCCTCATCGTTTATCGAGGTCCCGCTCGGAGTGAGCCACTTGGCTGTAGTTATCTTGACCGAAGATCCGTCCGGAAATCCCTTCCAGACCTGCACCGAACCTTTGCCGAAAGTCTTCTCGCCCACGATCTCAGCCAGATCATGATCCTGCAGAGCTCCAGCCACGATCTCAGAAGCCGAAGCACTACCGCCATTCACTAAAACCACGGTCGGATAAGCCTTTAGGGTTGCGTTTCCGCGCGCTTTGTATTCATCGGTTTTGCCGCTGGAAAAGATTTCTTTCACCACAACCCCCTCTTCTATCCATTCACTGGCTATTTCCACCGAAGTATCGAGAAAGCCTCCCGGATTACTTCTTAGATCAAGAATGATCCCATCCGGATCGGCCTTGCCGATCTCAAAAGCGGCCTGATTGAATAGTTCTAAAGTATCTTCATTAAAACTGTTTATTTCTATCAAAAATATGTCATCATCACGCAATTCATAGTGAAGACTTTTGATATAGATCTCATCCCTGGTTATCTCGATCTCTTTGGTTTCATCCGCCGATTCCCTATATATCGTGAGTTTCACGATCGTACCTTTTTCTCCCCTGATCTTTTTGACCGCCTCGTCAATGTTCATATTAATAGTCGGTTCGCCATCGACCGCCATTATTTTATCGCCTGGCATAAGACCGGCTTTTTCCGCCGGCGATCCGTCCAGGGGCGCGATCACGGTCAAGATATCATCTCTCATCCCGACTTCGCAACCGATGCCTTGGAAAGTTCCTGAAAGTCCTTCTTCGAATTCCTGAGAATCCTCAGGATCCATAAAGATCGTATAAGGATCATCCAAGGATTCAGCCATTCCCTTCAGGGAGCCATAAAAAAGATCATTGTCATTGACACCGCCCTTATCGACATATTCTTCCTTTAAAGTGTCCCAAAGATCCCAATAAAGTTCAAGGTCTATATTCTTCTTATTGTCAGTAATCTTATCTCTATCCAAGCTACCACTTGTCCTCATGATCGACGAAAGTAAACTCGGTTGATCAGCATCCTGTTCATTATCCGTTCCTGAAATATAAAGTCCAAGAGAGAAAGCTATCAGCATCAAAACCAATACAAAAATGAAAGAGGATATCCTCCTCCTAATGCTTTTTGAATTGTCCTTTTTCTGAAATAATTCCATTTATCTATTTTCTTAATATTCTTACGGTATCTTTATCTTCTATGTCGATCAGTTTTGAAGGCTTGCCTTTAAGCTTTCTGCCTATTTCCACTAACAGATCCGGAGACACGCCCTTGAAATGTTTTTCCATATCAGTAACATCTTCCAGGCCCTTCTTTCCGGATATGTTCAAGCTGGTCGAGACCACCGGGGCATCGGCCTTTTTTATCATTTT